>JASLCW010000136.1 GCA_030151765.1 Marmoricola sp. | reverse complement strand
GACAGGATTTGAACCTGCGACCCCTTGACCCCCAGTCAAGTGCGCTACCAAGCTGCGCTACAGCCCGAAGCCCTGGTCCAGCAGGGCTCGTGAACCTTATCGCAGCCGGGCCGAGGTGCCGAATCGAGGTCGGTCAGGATGCGGCCGCGGCGATCGCCACGGCGATGACCCAGGCGATCACGCCGGCGATCGCCAGGCCCATCACACCCTTCGGCCGTACGGCGAACCAGCGTGCTCCCGTCACCATCAGGGGCAGCCAGAGCACGTAGAGGACCAGCACCGCCCACCAGGGCAGGAAGATCAGCGAACCGCCGTACAGGAAGCCGAGGCAGGTCAGGGTGCCGACGCCGATGAAGGGCCACGGCGAGAGCGGCTTGTTCACGCCACCCCGATGCGCTCGATGATCGCGTCACGGTCGACGGAGGCCGGCATGGTGCCGAAGGCGCTGCCCCAGTTGCGGTCCAGGCGGGTGGCGCAGAAGGCATCCGCGACCGCAGCCGGCGCATGCTGCAGCAGCAACGAGCCCTGGAAGACCAGCGCGAGGTCCTCCACGATCCGGCGGGCCCGCACCTCGATGTCGTCGAAGGAGGTGAACTCCTTCTTCAGGCGGTCGAGGGCGTCGTCGAAGCGCCGGTCGGCACCCGCGGCGAGCTCCACCTCGGCGAAGTAGGCGTCCAGCGAATGGGGTTCGCGCGAGACCGCGCGCAGGGTGTCGAGTGCGGCGACATTGCCGGAGCCCTCCCAGATGGAGAGCAGCGGCAGCTCGCGGTAGAGCCGCGGCATGTCGGAGTCCTCGATGTAGCCGTTGCCGCCGAAGCACTCGAGGGCCTCGGAGGCGACCGCAGGACCGCGCTTGCAGACGTAGTACTTGGTGGCGGCCAGGGCCAGCCGGCGCAGCGCGGCCTCGCTCTCGTCGCCGTGCACCGAACGGTCGTGCGCACCGGCCAGCCGCATCATCGCGGTCGTGGCCGCCTCCGTCTCGACGGCGAGGTCGGCCAGCACCGCACGCATCAGCGGCTGGTCGATCAGGACCTTGCCGAAGGCGGATCGGTGACTCACCTGGTGGGCGGCCCGGGTCAGCCCCAGGCGCATGCCGCTCGTCGTACCGATCACGCAGTCGAGGCGCGTCATGTTGACCATCTCCACGATGGTCCGGACCCCGCGGCCCTCCTCCCCCACGAGCCAGCCGGCGGCACCGTCGTACTCGATCTCGGAGGAGGCATTGGACTTGTTGCCGAGCTTCTCCTTGAGCCGCATCAGCGAGATCGTGTTGCGCTCGCCACCCGGCAGCACCCGCGGCACGAGGAAGCAGGAGAGCCCGCCCGGCGCCTGTGCCAGCGTCAGGAAGAAGTCGCTCATCGGCGCCGAGGTGAACCACTTGTGGCCCACCAGCGAGTAGCTGCCGTCGGCCTGGGGCGTCGCCGTCGTGGTGTTGGCGCGTACGTCGGAGCCGCCCTGCTTCTCCGTCATCGACATGCCCGCGATCAGACCCTGCTTGGTCTCCGGGTCCCGCAGCCCGAAGTCGTAGACGCGCGTGGTGAGCAGCGGCTCGAACTTCGCCGCCAGCTCCGCATTCGCACGCAGCGCAGGCACGATCGCATAAGTCATCGAGATCGGGCAGAAGTGGCCCGCGTCGACGGTCCACACCATCGACTTGGCGGCTCGGGCGACGTGGGCGCCCGGCCGGTCGTCCGCCCAGGGAGCCGCATGCATGCCGTGCGCGACCGCGGTCTCCATCAGACGGTGGTACGACGGGTCGTACTCGACCTCGTCGATCTTGTGCCCGTAGCGGTCGTGGGTCAGCAGCCGCGGCTGGTTGCGTTCCGCGAGCCGGCCCAGCTGCTGGTACTCCGCGGAGCCGGACAGCCGGCCGACCTCGTGGATCTCCTCGAGCGCCCACCCGGCGCCCTCACGCTCGACCGCTTCGAGCAGCGCGGCGTCGGCGGCGACATCGTGCCCCTCGTAGGGCGGGACCTGGTTGAAGACCTCGTGCGTCGCGGACATGCTCGTCACCTTCTCGTCGCTGGCTCGTCGCGGGGCTTACCCACCAGTAATCCTACGGCGCACTGCCGGCGCGCAGCGTGGAGACGATCAGCGCGCGGGTGTCGGCCGGGTCGATGACGTCGTCGATCTCGAACACCCTGGCGGCGTTCAGCACCTTGGCGTGCTCGCGGTACGAGGCCGTGTTCTCGGCGACGACGCGTTCCTGCTCCTCGGGTGGAAGCGCCGCCAGCTCCTTCGCCATCGCGAGCCGCACGGCGCCCTCGAGCCCCATCGGACCCAGGTGCGCCTTGGGCCACGCCACCGTCAGCAAGGGCCGGTGGGTACTGCCACCGAGCATCGCCTGCGCGCCGAGTCCGTAGCCCCGGCGCAGCACTACGCCGATCAAGGGCACGCTGAGCCGGGCGCCGGCGGTCACCATGCGCGAGGCCGTGCGGACCAATCCGGTGCGTTCGGCCTCGGGTCCGACCATGAATCCGGGCGTGTCCACGAGCGAGATCACCGGCAGACCCCACCGCTCACAGAGCTCGAGGAAGTCCGCCGCCTTCGTCGAGGCGTCGGCGGTCAACGCACCCGCAAGCGTCGTCGACTGATTGGCGAGGATCCCGACGGCGATGCCGTCGACACAGGCCAGCGCGGTCGCCAACTCCGGCGCCCAGGCCTCCCGCAGCCAGATCACGCTGTCGTCGTCGGCCAGTGCCTCCACGACCGGCCGTACGTCGAAGGCCTCGCGATCGTTCTCCGGCAGCATGCCGCGCAGCAAGGTCTGGTCCGCCTGGCCGGCGTTCGGCCGGCCACCGTGCGCATAGGCGATCAAGCGCTGCGCGACCACGACGGCCTCGCTCTCGTCGTCGACCACGATGTCGAGCACGCCATTGGCCGCCTGGTCCGCGACCGGGCCGATCTCGTCCGCCGTCACCTGACCGAGTCCGCCGCCGGCGATCATCGCCGGCCCGGCCATCCCCAGGTTGGCCTCCGGCGTGGCGATCCGGAGATCGGCGCAGCCCGCGATGACCGCATTGCCGGCGAAGCAGCGACCCGAGACGATCGCGATCCGGGGCGACTCGAGCGCGCCCCACAGGGCGAAGGAGCCGACATCGAGGGACGAGACCACCGGGAAGTCGGTGTCTCCGGGCCGTCCGCCGCCGCCCTCGGTGAAGAAGACGACCGGCAGCCGCATCCGGGTGGCGAGCTCGATCAGGCGGTCGGACTTGTGATGGCCGCGCAGGCCCTGGGTGCCCGCCAGCACCATGTAGTCGTAGGACATGACGGCCACGGGCTCACCGCCGACACGCGCCGTGCCGCCGATGATGCCGTCGGCAGGGGTCTCGACCACCAGGTCGGCCAGCTCGCGCCGCCGCTCCTGTGCCGCGGTGACGAAGGCGCCGTACTCGACGAGCGAGCCGGGGTCGACCAGGTCGGCGATGTTCTCCCTGGCCGTCCGCCGCCCCGCCGCATGCCTGCGGGCGACCTTCTCCGGCCGGGCCTCGTCCGTGGTGAGGAATCGTCGGGCGGCGAGCTCGGTCAGGCCATGGGCGGGCAGGGCGTCGTGGGTCATACCGCTACCATCCCAGCCATCCGACCCCCACGAGGAGACGACCCGTGTCCAGCCTTGCCCTGAACCTTGCCGAGACCGCGACCAGATTCCCGGACCGCCCGGCCCTGCGCCTCGGCGAGCACACGATCAACTACACCCAGTTCGAGGCGCTGAGCGGCAAGGCAGCCGCCAGGATGGCCGCTCTGGGCATCGGTGTCGGCGACCGGGTGGGCCTGATGTTCCCCAATGTCTTCGAGTTCCCGGTGCTCTTCTACGGCGCGCTGCGGCTCGGTGCGATCGCGGTGCCGATGAATCCGCTGCTCAAGGGCCGCGAGATCGCGCACTATGCCGGCGACTCCGGCATGAAGCTGCTGTGGGCCCACGAGATGGTCGCCGACGAGGACCTCGCCCAGGTTCCCGAGGGTGTCGTCGTGCAGAAGGTGGACACCACGCTGGTCCCCTCGCTGGCGACCGACACGGCGGAGGCGCCGGCGTACGTCGAGCGCGCGGACTCCGACACCGCCGTACTCCTCTACACCTCCGGTACGACGGGCGCGCCGAAGGGTGCCGAACTCACCAACGGCGGCCTCAACAAGAACCTCCACGTGGTCATCGAGGACCTCATGGACATCACCGAGAACGACGTCATCGTGGGTTGCCTGCCGCTCTTCCACGTCTTCGGCCTCACCTGCAGCCTCAACTCCGGCGTCGCCGCCGGGGCGCTGCTGACGCTGATCCCGCGCTTCGACCCCCAGGTGGTGCTGGAGACCATCGAACGCGACCGGGCGACCGTCTTCCAGGGCGTGCCGACGATGTACACCGCGATGGCCGGCGTCGCCGATGCCGATCCGTCGGCCGTCGCGACGCTGCGGGTCTGCTGCTCGGGCGGCGCCTCCCTGCCCGGCGAGGTGCTGCGTGCCTTCGAGGCCAAGTTCGACGCCAAGATCCTCGAGGGCTACGGCCTCTCCGAGACCTCGCCGGTCGCCAGCTTCAACCGGGTCGACAACTCGAAGGTCGGCTCGATCGGTACGCCGATCCCCGGTGTCGAGTTCAAGCTGGTCGGCGAGGAGGGCGCCGCCGTACCGGCGGGTGAGATCGGCGAGATCGCGATCCGCGGTCACAACGTGATGAAGGGCTACTGGAACCGCCCCGAGGCGACCGCCGAGGCGATCAAGGACGGCTGGTTCCACACCGGTGACATGGCGCGCGCGGACGAGGACGGCTTCTACTTCATCGTCGACCGCAAGAAGGAACTGATCATCCGCGGCGGCTTCAACGTCTACCCGCGCGAGGTCGAGGAAGTCCTCTACGAGCACCCGGCGGTGCGCGAGGCGGCCGTGGTCGGTCTCCCCCACCCCACCCACGGCGAGGAGATCGGCGCCGCGGTGTCGCTGAAGCCCGGTGCCGAGGCGACCGAGGACGAGCTGCGTGAGTACGTGAAGGCGCGGGTCGCGCCGTACAAGTACCCGCGCGTCGTCTGGTTCCTCGACGACCTCCCGAAGGGTGCCACCGGCAAGATCCTGAAGCGGGTCATCGACCGTCCCGAGAGCTGAGGGTGGGCGACGACCACGTCGAGCTGGCGGAGGGCTCGCGGATCGCGCTGCTCCTCCCCGGCTCGGTCGCGTACGTCGACCTGGTGATGTCCTTGCTCGCGGCAGGGATCTTCCCCGTGCCCCTGGACCCGAAGCTGACCGTCTCGGAACGGGAGCGGATCTTCGCGACCATCCGGCCCGACCTCGTCGTCGAGGACGCGGAGTCGCTGCACCTCATGGTGGCCAACACCCCCGAGCACCACCGCCGCGGCCTCCCCCGCTGCCGGCCGATGCACTGCACCAGCGGTACCACGGGCACCCCGAAGGGCGTCTACAGCGGCCTGCTCCCCGAGAGCGATGCCGAGGCGCTGGTGGCCGAGGAGCGGGCGCTGTGGGGATTCGACGGCACCGACGTCAACCTCGTGCTCAGTCCCCTCCACCATTCGGCACCGCTCCGCTTCGCGATGGGCACGCTCCTGGCCGGTGGACGTGTCGTCGTACCCGGCCCCTTCGATCCGGCCGCGGTCACCGCCGCGATCGAGCGCGAGCGGCCGACGACGATGTTCTGCGTGCCGGCGCACCTGCAACGCCTCTTCGCGCACTGGGACGAGCACGGCACCCCGGACCTGTCGTGCTTCCGCCTGGTCGCCCACGCCGGGGCGCCCTGCCCGGAGCAGGTCAAGCGCCGGCTCATCGAGGACTTCCCGGCGACGTCGACGTGGGAGTTCTACGGTTCGACGGAAGGGCAGTTCACCGCCTGTCCCTCCGAGGACTGGCTCGAGCGTCCCGGCACTCTGGGCCGCGCCCGCCCCGGTCGCCGGCTCTTCACCGATGCGGGCGGGCAGTTGTGGTGCGAGGTTCCGTCGTACGCGCGCTTCGAGTATTTCGGCGATCCGGAGAAGACCGCTGCCGCCTGGGACGGAGACGCCTTCACCGTCGGGGATCTCGGTCGCGTCGACGAGGACGGCTATGTCTGGCTCGACGGCCGCCGCGAGGACCTGATCATCAGCGGCGGTGTCAACGTCTATCCCGCCGAGGTGGAGCAGGTCCTCGGCGCCGTGCCCGGGGTCGAGGAGATCGCCGTCTACGGCCGTCCGGACGACCAGTGGGGGCAGCGCGTCTGCGCGGCGTACGCCGGCACCGCCCCCTCGACCGCCCTCGACGCCCACGCCCGGGAGAACCTGGCCCCGGCCAAGCGCCCCAAGGAGTACCACCGCCTCGACGTCCTCCCCCGGACGGCGACGGGGAAGGTCATCCGGCGGGAGTTGGGTGCCTCGGGCTGAATCGGCCGGTTCGGGCCCCAGGTTTCCCATGTGATCCATCAGAACCGGTGCATCACACACGATGCTTCATGTGTGCAGTCTCGGTATCCCAGGTGATCCCCGGAGCGATGGACCGGCCGAGCAACGCCTGAGGCCGATGGGACTGGGGAGACGCGCTCGGTCATTGTGGTTCGCTCGTCGTGCACCTGATGCACGCTCAGCGAACCGCACTGCCGCCTGCGCCACAGTTTCGATGGATCACATGGGAAACCAGAGACCTGTGAGCCGGGAGACAACCGCAACCGAATGCTCCCTCGCCCGTCGCTGCGCTCTTGCCCGGTGCCCACCAACGCGCCACGCCGCCGACGGCACCCAACCGAAGTCAGCCCCGTGCGCCCGGTCACACGAACCAGCGAAATCCAGTCCCGAAACGCGCCAGTGGCGGCCACCCCGAAGGGTGACCGCCACTGGAATCGGCTGGCTCAGTTCGAGCCGGTGAGCTTCTCGCGCAGGGCCTGCAGGGCCTCGTCGCTGGCGAGCGAGCCGCCCTCCTCGCCACCCTCGGCGTTGCTGGAGGAGTAGGACGTCGCCTCGCCGGCCTCGACCTCGGCCTTCTTGGCCTCGGCCTGCTGCTTGACGTGGGCCTCCCAGCGGGCGTGCGCCTTGGCGTACTGCTCTTCCCAGGCAGCGCGCTGGTCGTCGTAGCCCTCGAGCCACTCGCCGCTGTCGGGGTCGAAGCCCTCGGGGTAGATGTAGTTGCCCTGCTCGTCGTACGACGCGGTCATGCCGTAGAGCGTCGGTTCGAACTCCTCGACCTGAGCGGCTGTCTCGGTCTCGTTGGCCTGCTTGAGGGACAGCGAGATGCGACGACGCTCGAGGTCGATGTCGATGATCTTGACCATGACGTCGTCGTTGACCT
>JASLCW010000134.1 GCA_030151765.1 Marmoricola sp. | reverse complement strand
TACTTCTCCCCCAACGGCGACGGCTCCGACGACACCACCCCCGGCTACTACTACCGGATCTCCGGCGGCGCGAACACACCCAACCCCGACGTCGACGCCTGGATCACCAACGCCGCAGGCGACACCGTCCGCACCCTCGAATCCGGCGTCTCCCACTCCATCAACAGCTGGTACTACGACGGCTACGACATCTGGGACGGCAAAACCGACGACGGCCCCACTGCACCCGAGGGCATCTACACACTCCACGTCATCGCCCACAACGCCGGCGGCGACTCCAACGAGCTCACCCAGCAGATCGGCATCGACAACCGGGTTCCCGGAAGCCTCACCAGACCCACGCCCGGCCAGACCATCTCCGGTAGCTCCGTCGCCTGGGAGTTCACCCCCACGACCGGTTTCACTGCCGACGGCTTCGCCATCACCAGCGTCGGCACCTACTGCCCGGGCACCAACTGGTCGAACACCTCCACCCCTCGAGCCGACGGCGTCTACGCCTCCACGCTCGACGTCAGCAACTGCGCCAACGGCACCAACAACATCACCGTCAGCGTCGGCTGGACCGACCCCTTCGGCACGAACCATGGCTGGCAGAACACCCGGAATGTCACCATCGACAATCCAGCCACCCCCGCGACGCTGAGCTGGTACTCCGCCACCAAGACCTACTTCTCCCCCAACGGCGACGGCCAGGAGGACACCACCCCCGGCTACTACTACCGGATCTCCAGCACCGGCGCGAACACACCCAACCCCGACGTCGACGTCTGGATCACCAACGCCGCCGGCGACACCGTCCGCACCCTCGAATCCGGCGTCTCCCACTCCATCGGCAGCTGGTACTACGACGGTTACGACATCTGGGACGGCAAGACCGACGACGGCCCCACTGCACCCGAGGGCATCTACACACTCCACGTCATCGCCCGCAATGCCGGCGGCGACTCCAACGAGCTCACCCAGCAGATCGGCATCGACAACCGCGTTCCCGGAAGCCTGACCTCGCCGGCGGCCGGCGACACCCTCGCCGGACTCGCGAAGCTGGTGTTCACTCCCGCCGCCGGCTTCCCGAACCTCACCAGTGTCGGGACCTGCTTCTCACCGGGCCCCTGCGTCTCCAGCTCCAATCCGCTGCCCGACGGCACCTGGCGGACCAGCGTCCTGACAGGTCAGCTGCAGAGCGGCTCCGCAACCGTCCGAGCGGCGGCCTCGTGGACCGACGCCTTCGGGTCCGGCCACAGCTGGCAGACCCCTCCGACCGCCGTCGTCATCGACAACACCGCGTTGCCGCTGGCCGTCGACGCGACTCCGACGGACGGCACCGCACCGGTCGACACCACCTTCAAGATCGACACCTCCGACGCGCAGGGCCGCACGGTCGGTTACACGGTCAACTACGGCGACGGAACCTCCACCGTCGGCGGCAATGTGGCGAACCCGTATCCGACGACGACGCTCACCCACACCTACACGAAGGCAGGGACCTACCAGGCAATCGTCACCGCGACCAACAATGCCGGTGCCTCGGCGGTCAAGCAGACCACCATCACCGTACGGTCGGCAGTGAACCACCCGCCCGTGGTCTCGGTCTCGGCGACGGCCACAGCCGGTGTCGCGCCCTTCGCGACCGGGCTCATGATCCAGGCGAGCGACGAGGACAACGACGCGCTCACCTACAGGGTCGACTTCGGCGACGGCAGCGCCCTCGCCCAGGGCACCGTCAGCGCCACCCCGATCGCGCACACCTACGCAGGACCGGGTACCTACACTGCGCGTACCGAGGTCAGCGACGGCACCGTGTCCGTGGTCCGGTTCACCAAGATCACGGTCGCTCTGAGCGAGCCGCTCGCGGCCAACGCCGGCGATGACCTCAATGCCACCACACTCGCTCCGGTCAGCTTCGACGGATCCGGGTCGGTTCCGGCCGCGGTCATCTCGTCGTACGCCTGGGACTTCGGCGACGGCAGCAGCGGATCCGGCGTACGGCCCAGCCACACGTATGCACAACCCGGGAAGTACACGGTTCGGCTCACGGTGACGAGCGGCAACCAGACCGCCACCGACGCCGCCGTGGTCACGGTGACCACCCCTCCGCCGGCCGAGGGACTGTTCGTGACGGTGCGCGGAAGCGGGCAACTGCTCGCCGGCGCCACCGTGGTGGTGATCAATCCCGACGGTTCCCGCAACAGCGCCGTGACCGGTTCGGACGGCGTCGCCGCCCTGCACCAGGTCACCAACGGCTCGGTCACCGCCTATGTGTGGGCCGACGGATTCCAGCCGGCGACCGTCAGCGCATCGGTGACCGGCGGTCACGGTGAGGCCGAGGTCGCCCTGGCGTCAGGAGAGGTGGCTGCCGCCACCCTCGACTCTCACGTGATGACGATGGACGAGATCGTCGCGGCCGGGATCGACGTCGACGATCCCGCCAACAGCCATGTCTACGAGGCCACGGTCAACCTCTACTTCGTACCGGATCCCGGCGAGACCCAGACGTCTGACCCCGTGACGATCGCCGTCAACGGATCCACTGTCTGGTGCCTGAGCGGATGTACGACGTCGAGTGGCGATCCGCAGCCGGCGAGTCAACCGTGCACCGACTGCCACGCCCCGGTCGGCGGTCCTGCCGGAACGCCCGCGAAGGCCTATCCGACCGTCATCTACGTCCAGGGCCAGCCGCTGATCCAGTGGCTGATCCTGCCGATGAAGGCCTCCTGGTTGAAGGAATTCTTCGACGTGAAGATGGTGGTCCAGAATCTCACCAACGGATTCACCTTCGAGCACGGCAGCGCGACTCTCACCCTGCCGGCCGGCCTGACGCTCGCTCCGACCGCCACCCCGCAGGCGTTGACCGCGACTCTGCCCGACATCCCCGGCGGCGAGAGCCGTGCGGTCGACTGGATCGTGCGCGGTGACACCGAAGGCTTCTACGACCTGAGTGCGGAGTACTCGGGGTCGGTGGAACCCATCGGCGAGCCGGTGCGCGTCGTCGCGACGGCCAAGGACAAGCTGCACGTCTGGGGCGCATCGGCGCTGCAGGCGAGCATCACCGTCGACTGCAAGGCCCGCCGATGGGCGCCGTACCAGGTCACTGTCGCGATCAAGAATGTCTCCGACGCCGACGTCTACAACCTCCAGGTGGAGATGCTCGATCGCCCGGCCGATCAGGGCACCAACACGGCCGACTTCTTCTACGCGCCGATTCCTGCCCAGAAGCGCGGCATCGCGACGCTGGAGCCCGGCAAGAGCTTCACGACGGACTACACCGTCTTCCCGGGCCTGGGCAACGAGGAGATCCAGAAGTTGAAGCTGGTCCTCGACCAGTCCTTCATCCAGCGCACCGGCGGCGATGTCGATCTCAGTCCGAGCCTGGACTGCATCGACAACCCGAACACCGGCCAGCAGGCCGGGCCGGTCGCGGTCGACGTCATGACCGACACCAACGGCGCCGATTTCGCGCACCTCTCCTGGCTGGCGCCCGCGGCCCCCGACGGGCTCTCGGTGACCGGCTATCGCATCTGGACCCGGCAGAGCCTCGACAACGGCCCATGGTCGACGAGCTATCTGAGCGTGCCCGCGCGACCGGCCGGGCAGGAGTGGTTCAACATCCCGGCCACGCAGCGAGCGATGGGTCGGTACTACGCCGTCGGCACGGTCTTCTCGGATGGTTCCGTGAGGTTCCTGCACCAGCTCGGCGTCGGACCTTCCCGGTACGTCGCCCTCGGCGACTCGTACTCCTCCGGTGAGGGCGTTCCCGCCTTCGAGCCGGGCACCGCGCACGACGTCAGCCCGGTGCCGGACGCGGAGAAGGCGCAGTACCCGAACGACAACAAGTGCCATCGTTCCTGGCAGGGCTCCTACAGCCGGCTGTTGGTCGCCGATCCGAGCGTGAACGCGAACCTCGCACCCGCCACCTTCGCGGCCTGCTCGGGAGCAGTCGCGGCCGATGTGTGGAGCGACAACCCGAAGAACAAGGGCGAGAAGGCACAGCAGAGCAAGGTCAATCAGTTCACCGACCTGATCACGCTGACCATGGGCGGCAACGACATCGGCTTCAAGGACATCGGCATGGCCTGCGCCGTCGCCGACTGCACCTTGCCGGTCGCCGCGGCGGAGGCCGTGGGCTCCAACAAGTGGCTCGACGGCATGGCGACCGTGTGGGACGCGACCGGTTGGCTGCGCAGCATCTTCGGTGCCGCCAATGCCTGCGTGAACCCGGCCGATCTGCCCGAGAAGATCCTGTGTGCCTACAAGGCGGAGAAGGCCATCACCTCGACCGTCGAGGCCGTGAAGGCGGACCCGGACCGGAAGTCGACCCCGCGCAATCTCTACAACGGGGTCCTGGTGAACCGGCTCAAGACGGTCTACCTCGGTCTCGCCTTCAAGGCGCCCAATGCACGGATCGTCGTGCTGCACTACCCCCGGGTCTCGGAACTCTCGAACTACGACGGGACCTGTGATCTCGGCATCGGGCTGGGCGCGCTGCGCGCCACCTTGGACGGCAACGAACGCTATTCGATCGACGTGCTGATCAACAGGCTCAATGCCGACATCGATGACGCCGCCCACGCGGCCAATGCCACCTTGGGCAACAAGCGAGTCACCGTCGTCGACGACAAGGACCTGCAGACCTTCGCCGGCGGCGAGATGTGCAAGAACGGGGAGATCAACCCGGGTTCGTACTTCAACCCGATCGTCGCCCCGATGCTCACGGAGCCCGGCAATCAGGGCCCGATCATGTACTCCTTCCACCCCAATGCCCTGGGACAGAAGGCATTCGAGGAAGCCCTGGCGGGCAAGGTGAACAGCGCCTACACCACGGTGAAGCCGAATGCGTCTGTGGACGCGACGACCGTGGCCGTCGGCCCTGACACCTCGACACTCCACGTGAGCTCGAGCTGGCCCGGGTCGACGGTCACACTCCACGTGACCGGCCCCGGAGGCACGACGTACGACGCGAACTCACCAGGGGTTCGCTCCGGTGGCGATGCCACGTCGCAATGGCTCGAGATCCCCGATCCCGCTGCGGGCCAGTGGTCCGTCGCGGTCTTCGGTGATGATGTCGACCCCGCCGGCGAGCCGGTCCAGGTCAACGCCTGGACCAGTACGCCGCCACCGGCCTCACCCGTCGCGCACATCGACAGCCGGCGCGATGACACCGACCCCCGCACCTGGTCACTCGATGCAAGCGGTTCGACGACCAGCCAGGGAAACCTGACCTACCAGTGGTTCTTCTCGGACGGGAGTACCGCCGACGGCGCCCAGGTGAGTCACACCTTCGCCGGGGACGGCGACATGTGGGTCTCGCTGCAGCTCTCCGACGGCGTCTCGGTGCCGAGCACGACCCCGCTGCAGCTCGGCCGTGAGGCGAGTGCACCCGCGATCGCGACACCGACGCTTCCGCACGGTGTCCTGGGCCAGACCTACGACGCTGCGCTCTCGGCCGCGGGATACCCCGATCCGAGCTTCGCCGTCACCGACGGCAGCCTGCCCGACGGACTTGACCTGAACGAGGTCGGGGAGCTCACCGGCACCCCCACCAAGACCGGGTCGTGGACCTTCACGGTGACCGCCACCAATGATGCCGGGGCGGACACCTCGGAACCGATCACGATCGTGGTGGACGAGGCGCCGACGATCACCTCCGGCGCACCGACCGGGACAGCCACCGTCGGGACGTCGTACAGCTTCCACTTCAGCGCCACCGGAAACCCGACGCCGACCTTCGAGCTCGCCAGTGGTGCGCTGCCCGACGGCCTGACCCTGGATCCCGATGGCACCCTGTCCGGCAAGCCGACTCGTGGCGGCACCTTCCAGTTCGCCGTCGTCGCGGCCAACAGCGCCGGCGAGGCCACCAGCGAGCCCTACACGATCTCCGTGGACGGCGGCCCCGAGCCGACGACGATCACCAATCGCGTCGCGCCGACGATCAGCGGTGTCGCCCGGGTCGGGAGCACGCTGACCGCGGCCGCCGGGGCGTGGTCGCCCGCGGAGGTGACCTTCAGCTATCAGTGGCTCCGCGACGATGTCGCCATCAAGGGCGCCACCCGGCCGACGTACACAGTGGTCGCCGCCGACCTCGGTCACCGGCTCCGGGTCCGGGTAACCGGCTCGAAGGCGGGCCTCCCGAGTGCGACCGCAACCTCCACACGGACGAACGCAGTGTCCGCCGGTCGCATCGTGAACCTCACGAAGCCGACCATCAGCGGCAAGGCGAAGGTCGGCAAGCAGCTCGTCGCCCACCGCGGCACCTGGTCGCCGGCCACCGTCACCTACCGCTACCAGTGGCTGCGCAACGGCAAGGTCATCCGGGGCGCGACCAAGGTGCGCTACAAGCTCACCGCTCGCGATCGCGGGCGGAAGATCAGTGTCCGCGTCATGGTCAGCCGCCCCGGCTACGCGAAGGCGCAGCTGGCGTCGCGTGCGGTGAAGGTGCCTAAGAGATAGGGTCTTTCGAAATCAATGAGGCTGCACTAGTTCGGCCTGAGAACCCACCGTCTATTGAGTCACCGATCCCGGATGGGCTCTCCGTAGCGTGCGATCTGGTCACGCTCGGCCCCACATTGACGTCCCGCCCACCCGCACAGCATAAAGAAGTTCAACCCCTGGGCAGCAACTGCTGTACATGACGCGCCCACCGCCCCCCACCAGTAGGCGCCAAACGGGGCGAGTAACACTTGTAAGGATCCAAATATGAGATGGGAATAGCCCGCGTACTTGTTCCCTTTGCCGGAACGTGCCTGCAGATAGGCTGACAGCAGCATGATCCCGCCACTTAGGACCGCAGCGGCGGACAGGATCTGCAGCGGCAACACAGAGTCTCGGTACTTCTCGCCCACAACATCCGGAACATACGGCGCGAGCGCCGCTACAAGAGCGGCGATCAACTGGTCGATGCCGACCTGCGCCGGTCGCGCGTCGCGACGATGCTCGGGGTCGAGAACAACGTCGGCCTGACCACCGTGCTCGTCGGCGACCTCGGTCTCGACGACGCGATCCAGCAGCACGCCCAAACCGGCCTCGCCGTCCTCGCCGCCGGCGCGATCCCGCCCAACCCGGCCGAGCTCCTGCAGAGCAATGCCATGGTGCAGACACTGGCCGAGCTGCGGAAGAAGTACGACGTCATCATCATCGACGCCCCGCCTCTGCTGCCGGTCACCGACTCCGCCCTGCTCGCCTCCGAAGCCGACGGCGCCGTGCTCGTCGTACGGCACGGGCACGCGACGAAGGATCAGGTCGCCGGCTCGGTCGAGCGGCTGCGCGCGGTCGAGGCACCGCTGCTGGGCCTGATCATGAACATGGTGCCGACCAAGCGCGGTCTCGGTAGCTATGGATACGGCTACGGGTACGGCTACGGCTACAGCCCGGAGACGGCCAACGTGAAGACCACGTGGCGGCAGCGCCGGACCACGGCGAAGGCGAAGAAGTCCGAGGCCCGGAAGGCCCCCGCCGCGTCCTGAGCCGCGGATTCCGGTCACCCAGAAGCAACGATCCGCGGCACAGGCGAGCCGAGTTGAACCTGACACGTCGGCGAACACGGCCGCGGCGCCATGGGAACCCGGTGGCGCTCGAAGATCCGGGCCAACCGTGCCGCCGTACTGCAGGGACGGTCGAACACTTGGCCCCAGCCGAGCCGCGTCGTGTGTTGTCCGTCGGCCGCGGCATCGAGGTCGCGATCGAAGTCGCGGTCGCGCGCACGCCCCGAAGCGTGGTGCAGTCGCCCGTCCAATTCCACGATCACCGCGCCCGCCTGCCAGTCCCGGTAGACGACGCCCGCACGGCACTCTCCACGCACCTGATGCCGGCCGCAGGGAAGGCCGTGCGGCCGGAGCACCCGGGCGACGTACCCGTGTTCGAGCGCCGAGCACACCCCACTGTCAAGGTCGCCCACCACTGTGCGCAGCCAGCTCCCCCGGGGCGTCCGGGACCGCGACTCCAGCTCGGCGCACAGGCCTGCCGCCGTGACGCGCCGATCGTTGAGCACCCGGGCCAGTTCGGCCACCGCGTCGAGGTCGGTCCTCGCCAGTCCCGCGACATCGATCGCCGCGGCCACGAGGGGCATCCGCGGCGGATCCTTCGCCCAGTCCGCCCGGCCTGACAGACCGGAGACGTGGTGCACGCGGACACCATTGAGGGGTGCCGGTGAGCTCCGGCGCCGATCGATCCCGACATGAATCGTCCCGCCCTCGGTGTAGAGCGCCGACGGGCCCCAAAGCACGGCCGGCTCGAGCGCAAGGACACCGGCCCATGCACGTTGCAGCCATGTGGGCTCACCGGTGTGGTTCATGTAGACGCCGCGATGGACCCGCGTCAGCTCACGACGCCTGACCAGGCTGCGGATGTCGCCATCGGCGACGCCCGCCTTCAACAACTGGCGCCGGCTCATCACGCCGGCCTGCCATTGACCCAAGTTGCGCACGCGCGAATCCATGCCCCCACCATCGCGCGACACCACGGTGGCCGCCCGATGCCGGCCACCTGCCTGTGGACAACATCGAATCCTGGGCTCCTGTGGACATCAGGCCGTTCTTGCGCCGCGGATTCCCGTCACCCAGACGCAACGATCCGCGGCACAGCCGAACCGACCGCGCGGTCAGACGACGTCGACCAGGCGCGAACGCAGGGAGCGCGAGAGCGGCACGTAGACCTGGGCGACCTCGCCGAGGCCGTAGACCTTGGCGCCGCGATCCTCGGGAGCCAGGTAGAGCGACTCACCGCGGCGCAGGTCGAAGCCTGCCTCGCCCGACTCCATCGCCACGCGCACCTCACCGCCGGTGCAGACCAGGACGCTTCCGTCCGAGCGCACCAGCTCGACGCCGTCGGGGGCGGCAGCCGAGATCTGCGTGACCGCCAGCGTGAAGCCGCCGCCGGCCGGGGAGAAGACCTCGGTGTCGTAGTCGATGAAGTCCGGCGTGACCCGGGCGACCCGCGCCATGCCGCTCTCGAGGCAGGCGACCAGTCCGACCGGATCGATGTGCTTACTGGTGAGACCCGCGCGCAGGACATTGTCGGAGTTCGCCATCACCTCCATGCACAGGCCCTTGAGGTGGGCGTGGATCACCCCGGTCTCCAGGTACGCCGCCTCCCCGGGCTGGAGCGTCATCCTGTTGAGCATCAGGGAGATCACCACGCCGACGTCGTCGGGGTGATGCTCAGCGACCTCCACGGCGGTCTGGTAGGCGCGCTTGATGTCCATGTCGACCGCACTGAGCCGTCGGCAGGCGTCCACGATCTCGTGCACCTCGGCGGGCTCGACGCCGTCGATGAGCAGCCCCTCGATCAGCCGGACGATGCTGGCGAAACCCGGGTCGGCACGCAGCTGGTCACCGAGCCGCTGAGTGAGCGGCGTACCCAGGGGGCCCAGGACCCGCATGATCTCCGCGCTCGGCCGGAAGCCGATCAGGCTGTCGAAGGTGGTCAGCGCATAGACCATCTCGGGCTTGTGGTTGGCGTCCTTGTAGACCCGCTCGGGAGCATCGAGCGGGATGCCCGCCTCCTCCTCTCGAGCGAAGCCGATCTCCGCCAGGGAGAGCGAAGGGTGCACCTGCAGGGAGAGCGGACGATCGGCCGCCAGCAGCTTCACCATGAAGGGCAGGTCGCCCGCGACATCGGAGAGCGGCTTGGTCGCGCCGGACGCATCGATCACGTTCGACGGGCTCAGCGGATGGGTGCCGATCCACATCTCGGCAACGGGACTGCCGTCGGCGCTCTCGCCGAGGAAGGTCGGGATCGCCTTCGGGGAACCCCAGTCATAGTGCTTCACGCCGTTGCTCAGCAGATGCATGACGCCAGCCTAGATGTGGAGGCCACCCGGCCCCTGCCGAACGACGGAGGCTGGACCAGACCGGTCAGTCCAGGCGCGGTCGCACGTGCAGGCCCACCTCGGGGTCGACCACGACCTCCTGGGCGGCGACTAGGCCGTCGGCGGTGAGCTCCGCGTCGAGCGGCACATTCCGCTTCAGCAGGGCGAGCGCGATCGGCCCGAGTTCATGATGGCGGGCCGACGAACCGACGAAGCCCACCACGCGGTCGCCCAGGCGAACCTCGGCACCGGCCTCGGGCAGGCGGTTCTCGGACCCGTCGAGGTGCAGCATCGTCAACCGGCGAGGCGGGCGGCCCAGGTTGTGCACCCGAGCCACGGTCTCCTGGCCGCGATAGCAACCCTTGTCGAGGTGCACCGCGTCCGGAATCCAGCCGACCTCGTTGGGGATCGTCCGGTGGTCGGTGTCCAACCCGAGCCGTGGTTCGCCGCGCGCGATCCGCAAGGCCTCATGGGCCCAGAGGCCGGCGGCAGGACCGGCAGCCTCGGCGTACGCCGTCAGCTGGTCGCGGGGAACGAGGTCGAACTTGCCACTCGCCCGCCAGCAGACCGCCAGCTCATCGGCCACGTCGACGATCTCGACGCGCGACATGAAGCGCATCGAGTCCAGCCAGGCCCGCAGGCCCCCCGCTGCACCCGGCTCCGTGTGCAGCGTGAAGGTCTCGCCATCGTCCACACCGGTGAAGGCGTGCTCGACGTGACCCTGGGGCGACAGGATCAGCGCCTGCACCCACCGGCCGGGCTCCAGGCCCTCGAAGAACTGCGTGGTCAGGTTGTGCAGCCAGCTGAGCCGGTCCGGACCACTGATCCGGAGCACCCCCCGGTGCGACAGGTCGACGAATCCCTCCCCCGCCTCGAGGCGGCGCTGCTCCACGTTGAAGGAGCCGTAGTGGGCGGCGACCGGTGCGTCGAGGCCATCACCGGCCACGGCTCCGGGCAGGGCAAGCAGGGGGCTCTTCATGTCCACTCCAACAGTCTGCACGCTCCCTCGATTCCGGCCGCGACGGGATAGTCCATGACGTTTCCGGGGTAAATCCCGGCCTGATAGCCCGGAAACGTCATGGACTATCCCGCTCAGGCAGAAGAAGGCAGGCAGGAGCGGCAGGTGCCGAAGACGGCCAGGTGGCCGTAGTCGGGAACGAAGTCGTGCTCATCGGCGAGCGGCCCGAGGGCGGCTTCGGCGACATCGCGATCCAGGCTGATCACCCGGTGGCACTTCCGGCAGACCAGGTGGACGTGCTCGTGGCCGCCTGCCGAGTGGTACGTCGGCGCCCGGTCGCTCAGGTGGGCGTGGTGGATCAGGCCGAGATCGTCGAGGAGTTCGAGGGTGCGATAGACCGTCGAGAGATTGATCGACTCGGAGTGCCGGCGTACCTCGGCATAGACCTCGTCGGGCGTCGCATGGTGCAGGTGCTCGACGGCGGCGAGGACGAGCTCACGCTGAGGCGTCAGCCGGTGACCCGACTGGCGGAGCCTTTCCTGCCAGGTGCTCGCGGCGGTCTCGTTCGACACCGAATCCACTCCCCGATCACTGCCGGGTCAGCTGGGCATGGGTGTGCGGCTGCAACTCCTTGCCGTTCGCCGCCATGTCGAAGGCATAGAGCAGGTCGCCGTTGACATAGCCGTAGAGCCGCTTGCCGCCGGCATAGGCCGTCGCGGTCGCCGTACGCGCGACGGCATCGGTGACCACCTCGAAGCGCGGCTGGTCGGGGTGCAGCTCACCGATCCAGATCTCGACCACGCCGGTGTTGTGGCACATCACCCATTCCAGGCTGCCGTCGGGCTGCGGCCGGATGAAGCCGGTCTCCTGTGCCGCCTCACGCACGTGATTGCCCTCGGCGTCCACGATCCACGAACGCCCCATGTAGTGGATGAAGGGCCGGCCGTCCTGCTGGAAGATCAACTCCTGTCCGAACTGGAAGTCGTCGATGCCGGCGTACTCGCCGTGGCCGTTGCCGGCCCAGCGTCCGATCAGCCACGCGAGGCGCGCGCAGTCCGGGTGGATGTTCGGCGGGATCTCGAAGCTCATCAGCGACTGCCCCGATCGAGGAGTCCGAGACGGTGCAGGATCGTCAGCGTGGCGATCGCGACGGCTGCGGCCAGCACGATCAGCGTCACGGCGTAGAAGGCCTCCATGTCGAGCCAGTCTACGAACCGGCGGACGCCGGCGCGGCGGAGACGCGCGAGTCGCGCAGCGCCTTGAGGATGAGATCGGCCACCTTGCGCTGCTCGACGTCGAAGGGATGCCAGGCGACGGCCTTGCCGGCCACGCCGCTCACGCCGGCGATCCACGGGCTGGAACTGCAGATGTCGTGGCCCGCGCTCGGAGCCCACATGTCGATGAAGGTGACGTGTGCACGCGCGGCGGCGGCACGCAGTACGCCGTCGAGCCCCTTGACCACGGCACGCGCCCACGGGTAGTCGCCGGCCCCCAACGGGATCTGGGAGCAGGTGCCGTGGGCGGGGAAGATCTGCGGATAGCCGACCAGGACGATGCGGGCGTGCGGGGCACGGGTGGCGATCTGCTTGAGGGCGGCGGAGACATTCGCCTTCACCGTCGCGAGCATTCCCTTGACCGTCGGCCCGTTGACCGGCCCCTGGGCGGTGGCGCACGGCGATCCCTTCGGATCCTGCCCGCCCTGGTAGACGCAGGTGTAGATCAGCGTGGCGAAGAGATTGGCGTCGTTGCCGCCGATGCCGAGAGTGACGAGTTGGGTGCGCGAGTCGAGACCCTCGAACTGGGGGTCGACACCGGGGTACTGACGCGCGGTGAGCGCCTTGGTCGTCGCGCCCGAACAGCTGTTGTCGAGGAAGTGGGTCGATCCGAGTGCCGCCGCGAGCAGCCGCGGATAGTTCTGCATCGTCTGGTAGCAGCGGGGATCGCCGGTCAGGGAGCCCGCGCCCGGAGCGGCCGTGTAGGAGTCGCCGAGCGCGACGTAGCGGTCATATCTGGGGTCCGCCTGACTACCGCCGCCACCCCCGCACCCCGCCAACGCGAGGAGCGCCACCAGGCAGGCAGTGAGCCAGGCCCGCTTCGCCACGAAGACCTCCCGGTTTTGTCGTGCAGGAGCATAGCCGGTGAGTCCGCGGCGATCCGCCGTACGTAAGGTGAGCGCATGCGCGATCTCGTCGTCCAGTGCACCGTGGGCGAGGCCGAGGCCGAACGTGCCAATCAGGCCTTCATGGTCTCCTCCGCCGCGGTCGTCTCGGGGGCCCGGGTCTCGTTGTGGCTGGCCGGAGAGGCCGTGTGGTTCGCGACGCCGGGCCGGGCCGAGGCCTTCGAACTGGAACTCGCCACCCCGCTCGCGAGCCTGCGCGATGTCATCCTCGAGGGCGGCAGCCTGACCGTCTGCTCCCAGTGCGCCCAGCGGCGCGGTCTGACCGTCGACGACCTCGTACCGGGTGCACGCATCGCGGGCGCGGCCAGCTTCGCGGAGGAGATCCTCGCCGACGGCGTACAGGCGCTGGTCTACTAGCAGCCTCGCCGAATACGACACGCAGTTGTCCCAGGGGGTCCGAATGGGGGCCAACGGGGGTGCACTAGCGTCTACACTCGCCGTGCTCCGACGACTCGGTCATTTCTCCCTGCTTAAGGTCAAACGTGGACTTCAAAGATCTCCTGCGGCTCGTTGGCCGCCGATGGAAGACGATCGCCGCGATGTTCTGCCTCGGTGTGATTGCGGCGGCCGCGTTCACCTTCAGCCAGACGCCGATGTACCACTCCACGGCACGCGTCTTCATCTCCACCGACGACACCAACCCCGCGACGGCGTACTACGCCAGCGTCTTCGGCACCCAGCGGGTCCAGTCGTACGCCGACCTCGCCAGCAGCGGCCAGGTGATGCAGAAGGTCATCAAGCGTCTCGACCTCAACCTCACGCCGCCCGAGCTGGCCAGCAAGGTGACCGCGACGGTCGCCACCAACACCGTGCTCATCACGCTGGAGGTGAAGGACTCCAATGCCCGCGTCGCGCAACAGCTGACACAGGCACTGGCCTCGGAGTTCACGTCGTACCTCGCCGAGGTGGAGACCCCGACCGGCAAGAACCTGGCGCCGGTGAAGGCGACCGTGACCGACGAGGCCTCGTACGACGCCTCCCCCGTGTCCCCGCACACGGGCCTCAACATCGCCATCGGCGCCATCCTCGGCCTGATCCTGGGTGCCGCCCTCGCCGTCGTGCGCGACCTGCTGGACACGACGATCAAGACGCCGCACGACATCGAGACGGCCGCCCACGCCGCGGTGATGACGCACGTGGCCTATGACCCGTCGATCGAGAAGTCGCCGCTGCTCACCGATGCGGGCACCGAGACCGCGCGCGCGGAGGCCTTCCGGGTGCTCCGGACCAACCTGCAGTTCCTCGACCTCGACAATCCGCCGCGCTCGCTGGTCGTGACCAGCGCCGTACCCAACGAGGGCAAGACGACGACGGCCACCAACCTGGCGATCGCGCTCGCCCAGGCGGGCAAGCAGGTCCTGCTCGTCGACGGCGACCTGCGCCGGCCCCAGGTGGCGAAGCGCCTGCACCTCGAGACCTCGGTCGGCCTCACGACGGTGCTCGTCGGCCGCAGCGATGTCGCCTCCAGCGTGCAGGTCCACAACGAGAGCGGCGTGCACGTCCTCTCCAGCGGCCCGATCCCGCCGAACCCGACCGAGGTGCTGCAGTCGCAGGCGATGCGCCAGCTGGTCGCGCGCCTCCAGGCGAGCTACGAGTACGTCATCATCGACGCGCCGCCGGTGCTGCCCGTCGCGGACGCCTCGATCATGAGCACCGACACCGACGGCTCGATCATCGTCACCCGCCACGGCAAGACGACCAAGGAACAGCTTCACCAGGCCGCCAGCCGCATCGAGCAGGTCGGCGGACGCCTCTTCGGCGTGGTGGTCAACATGAGCCCCCGCAAGCGCGCCGGCTACGACGGCTATGGCTACGGATACGGCTATGGCTACGACCCGGAGCCGGAGCCCAAGAAGGGCCTCTTCCGCTGACATGACGAAAAGCGCCCCATGGCCGATGGCCATGGGGCGCTTTCGTGTTCAGCGGGCGGTCAGATCGCGACCGCGACCTCCGCGATCACGCCGGTCGCCGCGGTGACGAGGCTGTCCACCGGCTCGGCCTTCGGCGCGAGCGTGCGCAGCGTCCACTCACCGGGGCCGGCGAAGAACCGGAAGTGCCCGGTCGCCGAGGTCGGGACCTCGGCGGTGAACTCGCCGGTCCGGTCCAGGAGCCGGACGTACGCCGAGCCCTCGGGCTGGCCGTCACGGGTCACCTGACCCTGGATGATCGCCTCGGTGGCGGTGTTGATGCCGTCGAGCGACAGGCCGCCCTCGACCGCGCCGCACATCAGAGCGTCCCCGGCTCGTCGCCCAGAACGACCGGAACGCCGACGAGGGAGCCGTACTCGGTCCACGAGCCGTCGTAGTTCTTGACGTTCTCCTCGCCGAGGAGCTCCTTGAGCACGAACCAGGTGTGCGAGGAGCGCTCGCCGATGCGGCAGTAGGCGATGGTGTCCTTG
>JASLCW010000019.1 GCA_030151765.1 Marmoricola sp. | reverse complement strand
CGCGACGCGGACCTCTGGGGGCCCGAGGCCGCCTCGGAGGCACACAAGCGGCTCGCGTGGGTGGGCCTGGCCGAGGAGTCGCGGGCGCTGGTTCCGGAGATCACGGCACTCAGGAGCGAGCTCAATGCGGCGGGTCTCGACCACGTCGTCCTGTGCGGCATGGGTGGCTCCTCGCTGGCCCCCGAGGTGATCTGCGCGACCGACGGCGTACCGCTGACAGTGCTCGACTCCTCCGACCCCGACTATGTCCGCAACACCATCGGGGACTTGCTCGAGCGCACCATCGTGGTGGTCTCCAGCAAGTCCGGCAGCACCGTCGAGACGGCCTCGCAACGCCGCGCCTACGAGGTGGCGCTGACCGAGGCCGGCCGCGATCCCAAGCAGCACCTGGTGATCGTGACCGATGCGGGCTCGCCTCTCGACGCCTCCGCGCGTGCCGACGGCTACCGGGTCTTCAACGCCGATTCCGAGGTGGGCGGCCGCTACTCCGCGCTCACCGCCTTCGGCCTGGTCCCGAGTGGTCTCGCGGGCGCGGACATCGGCCGGCTGCTGGACGAGGCGGCGGCCATCCAGCCCGCGCTCGAGACCGACAGCGTCGACAACCCCGGTCTCCGCCTGGGCGCGCTGCTCGGCGTCGCCAACCGCGCGGGTGTCGACAAGGCGGTCATCGCCGACAACGGCTCCGGGCTGCACGGCTTCGGCGACTGGGCCGAGCAGCTGATCGCCGAGTCGACGGGCAAGCACGGCTTGGGCATCCTGCCCGTCGTCGTACCGGGTGTGGCCGCGCCGAACTTCACCCCGAGCACCGCCGACGAGGTCCTGGTCACCCTGGGTCCCCTGACCGATGTCGCCCCTGCATCCGGTTGGGGGGCTCAGGTCGTCGCGCCCCTCGGTGCCGCGATGCTCCTCTGGGAGTACGCCGTGCCCGTGGCCGGTCGCATCATCGGCATCAATCCCTTCGACCAGCCCGACGTCGAGAGCGCCAAGCAGGCTGCCCGCGACATGCTCGGCGGCTCCGCACCGGTGCCCGAGCCGGTCTTCACCGACGGCCCGATCGCGGTCTTCGCGACCGACGGGCTGCTCGACGGGCAGACGACCGTGCCTGAGGCCGTGGCTGCGCTGCTCGGCCAGCTCGAGGCAACAGGCGACCACTCCTACCTGGCGGTGATGGCCTACCTCAACCGGGCCACCGATGCCGACCTGCACGGCCTCCGGGAGAGCCTGGCGGCCCGCACCGGCCGGCCGACGACCTTCGGGTGGGGGCCGCGCTTCCTGCATTCCACCGGGCAGTACCACAAGGGCGGCGCCCCCACGGGTGTCTTCCTGCAGATCACCGACGAACCCCGCGAGGACCTGGCGATTCCCGACCAGAGCTTCACCTTCGGTGACTTCATCCACGCCCAGGCCGTCGGCGACGCCTCGGTGCTGGCCGCGCACGGGCGGCCCGTGTTGCGACTGCACCTGCTGGAACGCGGGCCCGGGCTCGACGTCGTACGGAGGGTATTGGGATGAGCGAGCTTGCGAGCTCACCAATGAGCACAGGGACCCGGGTCACGGGGCCGACGAAGGAGGCCCTGTGACCATCCGCGCCAACCCGCTCAGGGATCCACGTGACCGTCGACTGCCACGGATCGCCGGACCGTGCGGGATGGTGCTCTTCGGCGTCACCGGTGACCTGTCCCGCAAGAAGGTCATGCCGGCCATCTATGACCTGGCCAACCGCGGCCTGCTGCCGCCGGGCTTCAGCCTCGTCGGCTACGCCCGGCGCGACTGGGCCGACGAGGACTTCGCACAGATCGTGCACGACTCCGTGCGACAGCATGCCCGCACGGAGTTCCGCGAGGAGGTCTGGAACCAGCTCGCCGAGGGCTTCCGCTTCGTGCCGGGCGACTTCGACGACGACGTCGCCTTCGGTGAGCTCCGCCGCACCATCGACCAGCTCGCCGAGGAGCGCGGCACCGGCAACAATCTCGCCTTCTACTTCGCGATCCCGCCCGCCTTCTTCGGCCAGGTCGCCGGGCAGCTCGACGAGCACGGCCTGACTCGCCCGACGGACGGTTCCTGGCGGCGAGTCGTCGTGGAGAAGCCCTTCGGACACGACCTTGCCTCGGCGCGGGAGCTCAACGGCATCCTCGACGGCGTCTTCGCTCCGGGCTCGATCTTCCGGATCGACCACTACCTGGGCAAGGAGACGGTGCAGAACATCCTGGCGATGCGCTTCGCCAACAATCTCTTCGAACCCATCTGGAATTCCAACTACGTCGACCACGTGCAGATCACGATGGCCGAGGACATCGGCATCGGCGGCCGGGCCGGCTATTACGACGGCATCGGTGCCGCCCGCGATGTCATCCAGAACCACCTGATGCAGCTGATGGCGCTGGTGGCGATGGAGGAGCCGATCTCCTTCGCCGCCGACCAGTTGCGCCAGGAGAAGCTCAAGGTGCTCTCGTCGGTGCGTCTGTCCGATCGGCTCGACCTCACCACCGCGCGCGGACAGTACGCCGCCGGCTGGGCCGGCGGGGAGAAGGTGCCGGGATTCCTCCAGGAGGAGGGCATCAATCGCAACTCCCACACCGAGACCTTCGCCGCCGTACGCCTGGACATCGAGACGCGGCGCTGGGCGGGCGTGCCCTTCTACCTGCGCACCGGGAAGCGGCTGGGCCGCCGGGTCACCGAGGTGGCCGTGGTCTTCAAACGGGCGCCGCACCAGCCCTTCAGCGCCAGCTCGACCGAGGAGCTGAACCAGAATGCCCTGGTGATCCGGATCCAGCCGGACGAGGGCATGACGATCCGCTTCGGTGCCAAGGTTCCCGGTACGGCGATGGAGATCCGCGACGTCAACATGGACTTCGCCTACGGCAGTTCCTTCAACGAGTCCTCACCGGAGGCCTACGAGCGGCTGATCCTCGACGTGCTGCTCGGCGATCCGCCGCTCTTCCCGCAGCACGAGGAGGTCGAGGAGTCCTGGAAGATCCTGGATCCGGTGCTCGACCACTGGGCCAGGAAGGGCCGGCCCGAGCAGTACGCCTCCGGCACCTGGGGCCCCACCGGTGCGGACAAGATGCTCGCGCGCGACGGGCGCAGCTGGAGGCGGCCATGAGCGAACGCAGTGAGCGAACGTTGACGCGTCGTCAGGCGGAGCACCGAGGGACGAGGTGGCACGGCTGATGATCGAGTTGGTCGAGACCAATGCCGCATCCATCGCGGCCGCCTTCGTGCGCGAGCGCAAGCGCGCCGGCAGTCCCGCGATGGGCATGGTGATGACGCTCGTCGTGGTCACCGACGAGGAGCACGCGCACGAGGCGATGGCGGTGGCCCGCGCGGCCACCCTGGAGCATCCGGCGCGCGTGCTCGGCGTCGTGCGCGGGGACCGCCGCGGGCACGGAGTGATCAATGCCCAGGTCGACATCGGCGAGGGCTGGTCGGGTGAGTCCGCCACGATCCGGCTCAAGGGCGAGGTGGTGCCGCACGCGGAGTCCGTCGTACTGCCGCTGCTGCTTCCGGACTCCCCCGTCGTCGTGTGGTGGCCGCAGGAGCCTCCGGCGGACCCGGCCAAGGACCCCATCGGCGCGCTCGCCCAACGCCGGATCACCGACACGGCGGCGGCCGCCCGGGGGCGCACCACGGCGCTGCTGGCGCAGAGCCGCAACTACTCCCGGGGCAACACCGATCTCGCGTGGACCCGGATCACGCCGTGGCGGGCGCTGCTGGCGGCGGCTCTCGACCAGTACCCGGTGAAGGTGACCGGCGTGTCCGTCACCGGCGAGCGGATCAGCCCGTCGACGGACCTCCTGGTCGCCTGGCTGACCGAAAGACTGAAGGTGCCCGTGCGCCGAGGTGCCAGCAAGGGTCCGGGGATCACCGAGGTGATTCTCGAGACGGCCAAGGGCGAGATCCGGATCAGCCGGTCGGACGGCAAGCTGGCCACCTTGGAGATCCCGGGACGGCCACCGCGACGCGTGGCGCTCAAGCGTCGCGCCATTCCCGAGCTGATGGCCGAGGAACTGCGCCGGCTCGACGAGGACGACGTCTATGCCGCCGTCACTCGTCGCTTCCTGAGGATGCGCAAGCGATGACCCCGCAGGTCCGCCGGTTCGCCGATGCCGATGCCCTCGCCGACGAGGTGGCCGTGGCCTTCCTCGACCTGATCGCCGACCTGCAGGCCTCCGGGAGGGTGCCTCAGATCGCCCTGACCGGCGGCACGATCGCGGACCTGATCCACCGCCGGATCGCCACCGGAGCGGCCGCCAGCGGCGTCGACTGGGGTGCGGTGGACTTCTGGTGGGGCGACGAGCGCTTCGTGCCGCAGGCTTCGCCCGATCGCAATGCCGGTCAGGCCCGAGCCGCCTTCCTGGACGCCGTCGGCGCCACCCGGGTGCACGAGATCCCCGCCTCGGACGCGGGGATGGACATCGACGCGGCCGCAGCGTCGTACGGGGAGGAGGTCCGGAACAGCCCGGGGCACGACTTCGACCTGGTCATGCTCGGGATGGGACCGGACGGCCACGTCGCCTCGCTCTTCCCCGGCCGAAGCGAGGGGCCGGATGCCGATCACATCGCGATCCCGGTCCTGGACTCCCCGAAGCCGCCGCCCGAGCGGATCAGCCTGACCTTCGAGGCGATCAATCACACGCAGCGCGTGTGGTTCGTGGTCAGCGGTCCCGAGAAGGCCGACGCCGCCGCCCGGGCGATCGCGGGCGACGCGTCACTCCCGGCCGCGCACGTGCGCGGCAAGCTAGAGACGATCTGGTTCCTCGCCTGAGGTAAGACCCCAGGCAAATGCATTCTCAACCCGCCGACACCCCAGGCAAATGCATTCTCAACAGGTCGAGACCCCAAGGGAATGCATACTGCGGCCGAAGCACATCTGCACTTTTGTGGGGTCTCAGTAGCCCCTATGTGCATTTGAGTGGGGTCTCACCGGCTTAGAAGATGATCTCGCCGGCCTTGCGCTTGGTGCGCAGCGTGGTGAGGGCCTCTTCGAGGATGTCCTTGGCCTCGGCGTCGGAGCGGCGCTCCTTCACGTAGGCGAGGTGCGTCTTGTAGGGCTCGATCTTCGGCGGCGGCGGCGGGTTCTCCTGGTCGACGCTGGCCGGCAGGCCACAGCGCGGGCAGTCCCACGACTCAGGTACGACGGCCTCCACCGAGAAGGCGATCAGTGTCCGGTGCTCCTGCGAGCAGAAGTAGGTCACCGACTGACGCGGTGCCGCCTCGCCACGCTCCGCCTCGCCCATCGGGCCGGCGCCGACGCGGCTGCCGCGGATTGCGCTTCCTCCACCTGCCATTGCTGTGTCTTCTCCTCAGGAACGAGCGGTCAGTGCGACGACTTGAGCAGCAGACCCAGGCCGATCACCGTCGCGCCCCAGATCACGCCGATGGCGATGGTGAAACGATCGAGATTGCGCTCGGCGACGGAGGAGCCTCCGAGACCGCTGGAGATGCCGCCGCCGAACATGTCGGACAGGCCACCACCGCGCCCCTTGTGAAGGAGCACAAGCACGATCAGCAGCACGCTGCAGATCCCAAGGAGGATTTCAAAGGCGAGAACCACGGGTGCAGCTTAACTGATCAGGGTCCTCGTCAGAGGACAGGCATCTCATAGAAGCGGCAGATTCCGCCGAACTCGTCGGCCTGGAGACTCGCGCCACCGACGAGAGCCCCGTCGATGTCGGCCTTCTGCATGATGCCGGCGATGTTGGCCGCTTTCACGGAACCGCCGTACAGGATGCGTACGCCGTCACCCGCCGCCTCGCCGTGCACCTCCGTGATCCGCGCCCGGATGGCGGCGCAGACCTCCTGGGCGTCGTCGGGAGTGGCCACCTCGCCGGTGCCGATCGCCCAGACGGGTTCGTAGGCGATGACCAGGCCGGCGACCTGCTCGGCGGTCAAGCCCTCGAGGGAGCCGTCGACCTGCGCCAGTGTGTGGGCGACGTGCTCGCCCTCCTTGCGTACCTCCAGGCCCTCGCCGACGCAGACGATCGGCGTCATCCCGGCGGCCACCGCCTTGTGCGCCTTGGCGCTGACCACGGCGTCGTCCTCGTGGTGGTACTCGCGTCGCTCGGAGTGACCGACGACCACGTAGCGGCAGCCGAGCCGGGCCAGCATCGCCGCAGAGATCTCACCGGTGTAGGCGCCGTTGTCGTGCCCGGACAGGTCCTGGGCGCCGTACTTGATCTGCAGGCGGTCGCCGTCGACCAGGGTCTGCACGCTGCGCAGGTCGGTGAAGGGCGGGATCACCGCCACCTCGGCCTTGGCGTAGTCGTGCTTCTTGTCGGTCAGGGTGAGGGCGAGCTTCTGGACCAGGTGAACCGCCTCGAGGTGGTTCAGGTTCATCTTCCAGTTGCCGGCCATCAGCGGCGTACGCGAAACCATGGGCTCTCTTTCAGCTCGTTCAGCTCAGGACGTCGATGCCGGGCAGGATCTTGCCCTCGAGGTACTCCAGCGAGGCACCGCCACCCGTCGAGATGTGGCCGAAGTCCTCGTCGGCGAAGCCGAGCGTACGCACCGCTGCGGCCGAGTCGCCGCCGCCCACCACCGACAGGCCGTCGACCTCGGTGAGCGCCTGTGCGACGGCACGGGTCCCGGCAGCGAAGGCGGGGAACTCGAAGACACCCATCGGGCCGTTCCAGAAGACGGTCCTGGCGGTCCTGATCTCCGCGGCGAAGCGCTGCTGCGATTCCGGGCCGATGTCGAGGCCCATCTGACCGTCGGGCATCGCGTCCGCC
Source organism: Marmoricola sp. (assembly GCA_030151765.1). Lineage (GTDB taxonomy): Bacteria > Actinomycetota > Actinomycetes > Propionibacteriales > Nocardioidaceae > Marmoricola. Next base: position 7,256 of record JASLCW010000019.1, on the reverse strand, counting down.
GGTACGACGCTCGCGGGCGCCTCGGCCTTGAACTCGGGCGCGACCACGATGTCGGTCGGGAGCACGATCTGGACGCCCGACTCCTCGGCACGCCGGAGGTAGTCGCGGCAGGTCTCGATCTGGTCCTGCTCGAGCAACGAGGTGCCGACACCGTGGCCCTGCGCGGCCAGGAAGGTGAAGACCATGCCACCGCCGACGAGGAGCTTGTCCGCCTTGGCGAGCAGGTTGTCGATGACGGCGAGCTTGTCGGAGACCTTCGAGCCGCCGAGCACGACGACGTACGGCCGCTCGGGCTCCTTCGTGAGTCGCTCGAGTACGCCGACCTCGGCCGCGACCAGCCCGCCCATGGCGCTGGGAAGTCGCTTCGCGATGTCGTAGACGCTGGCCTGCTTGCGATGCACGACACCGAAGCCGTCGCTGACGAAGGCGTCGCCGAGGGCGGCCAGCTCATCGGCGAAGGCGCCACGCTCGACATCGTCCTTGCTGGTCTCGCCGGCGTTGAAGCGGACATTCTCGAGAACCAGCACCGAGCCGTCGGCGAGCTCGGCGACCTTGCTCTTCGCGCTGTCACCCACCGTGTCGTCCGCGAGGGCCACCGGGAAGTCGGCGAGCTCGGCGAGGCGCGCGGCCGCCGGCTTCAGCGAGTACGCCGGGTCCGGTGCGCCCTTGGGGCGGCCCAGGTGTGCCAGTACGATCACCCTCGCACCGGCGGCGGTGAGCGCGGTCAGCGTCGGCAGGCTGGCCCGGATCCGCCCGTCGTCGGTGATGACGCCGTCGTCCAACGGCACGTTGAGGTCGCATCGAACGAGGACGCGCCTGCCGCCCACCTCACCGAGTCCGGAGTACTGCCCCATGCGTTCATAGCCTTTCGCCGATGTAGGTGGCCAGGTCAGCGAGGCGGTTGGAATAGCCCCACTCGTTGTCGTACCAACCCGCGACCTTGACCTGGTTTCCGATGACCTTGGTCAACGGGGCGTCGAAGATACAGGATGCCGGATCGGTGACGATGTCCGAGGACACGATCGGGTCCGTGGAGTATTTCAGGATGTGCCCGTCGGCGGCTGCCCGGACCGCCTCGTTGACCTCCTCGACCGAGGTCTCGCGCTTGGCCTCGAAGGACAGGTCGGTCAGCGACCCGGTGGGCGTCGGCACCCGGAGGGCGTAGCCGTCGAGCCGGCCCTTCAGCTCGGGCAGCACCAGGCCGATCGCGCGCGCCGCACCGGTCGAGGTGGGGATGATGTTCAGCGCGGCCGCACGCGCGCGTCGCAGGTCGCTGTGGATGTTGTCCTGCAGGTTCTGGTCAGCGGTGTAGGCGTGCACGGTGGTCATCAGGCCCATGTCGATGCCGATGGCGTCGTGGAGTGCCTTCGCCATCGGGGCCAGGCAATTGGTCGTGCACGAGGCATTGGAGACGACCGTGTGTGCCGCCGGGTCGTACTTATCGTTGTTGACGCCCATCACGATCGTGATGTCCTCGTTGGTGGCGGGCGCCGAGATGATCACCTTGCGCGCACCCGCGTCGACGTGGGTGCGCGCCTTCGTCGCGTCGGTGAAGAAGCCGGTCGATTCGACCACGACATCGGCTCCGAGGTCGCCCCACTTCAGGGCCGCCGGGTCGCGCTCCGCGGTCACCGCGATGCGGTGCTCGCCGACGACGATGGCGTGCTCCTCGGCGCGTACGTCGGCATCGAGCCGGCCGAGGATCGAGTCGTATTTGAGGAGATGGGCCAGTGCGTCCGGAGCGGTGAGATCGTTGACGCCGACGATCTCGATGTCAGCGCCCGACGCACGAGCGGCTCGGAAGAAGTTGCGGCCGATCCGGCCGAATCCGTTGATGCCTACGCGTACGGTCACTGATCTCTCCTCTGTGTCAGGACTCCTCAGCCAGGAGTTCGGGGCTGAGTGATGCCTCCGTGTCGGGAATGCCGAGGTCGCTGGCGCGCTTGTCCGCCATGGCCAGCAAGCGCCGGATCCGTCCGGCGATCGCGTCCTTGGTGAGCACGGGGTCGTGCAGCTGGCCGAGTTCCTCGAGCGAGGCCTGCTTGTGCTCGATCCGGAGCTCGCCGGCCTGGCGCAGGTGGTCGGGGATGTCCTCCCCCATGATCTCCAGCGCCCGCTTCACGCGCGCGCCGGCGGCGACGGCGGCACGGGCCGAACGCCGGAGGTTGGCATCGTCGAAGTTGGCCAGCCGGTTCGCCGTACCGCGGACCTCGCGGCGCAGCCGGCGCTCCTCCCACGCGAGCATCGACTCGTGCGCCTCGAGATGGGCCAGCATCTGGCTGATCGCGTCGCCGTCGCGGATCACGACCCGGTCGACGCCGCGTACCTCGCGCGCCTTCGCATGGATGCCGAGGCGGCGGGCCGCGCCGACCAGCGCCAGTGCGGCCTCCGGACCGGGGCAGGTGACCTCCAACGAGCTCGAGCGACCGGGCTCGGTGAGCGAGCCGTGCGCCAGGAAGGCTCCCCGCCAGGCGGCGACAGCGTCGCATGCCGACCCGGAGACCACCTGCGGCGGGAGACCGCGGACCGGGCGGTTGCGCTGGTCGATCAGGCCCGTCTGGCGGGCCAGTGACTCGCCGCCCTTGCTGACCCGCAGGATGTAGCGCGAGCCACGACGCAGGCCGCCGCCCTTGAGCAGCACCACCTCGGAGTCGTGGCCGAAGACATCGGCGATGTCGGTGCGCAGCCGCCGGGCAGCGGCGCCGGTGTCGAGCTCCACCTCGATGACGATGCTGCCGTTGACCAGGTGCAGTGCATCGGAGAAGCGCAGCAGCGAGGAGACCTCGGATTTGCGGCAGCAGGTCTTCGTCACCTTGGTGCTGGCAAGCTCTGCCTTGACCTGTGCCGTCATCGCCATGTGCGCCACCCTACGAGAGCGACACCAATGACGCATAGGCGCGGGCAAGCTTCGCCGCATCGTGAACACCGGGCGTACCCGCGTCGGCGATGTCCACGAGCCGCAACTCCGCGCCCATCAGGCCGGCATGCTCCCGCAGGGCATCGGCGCGCGTCACCGAGGCGATGTCGGCCAGGACCGTGTCGACCCGGAGCTCCGGCGCGTGCGCCCGGAAGACCTCGAGATGGTCCTCGGGCGCGAATCCCTCGGTCTCGCCCGGCTGCGCAACGAGATTCATCGTCACGACCACACGACCCGCGGTCTCGGTGATCGCGGCGCGCAGGTCGGGCACCAGGAGGTGCGGCAGCACGCTCGTGTACCAGGAGCCGGGCCCGAGCACGACCAGATCGGCGCGGCGGATGGCCTCCACCGCCTCCGGTGTCGCCTGGGGATCGGCCGGCCGCAGCGAAACATCGAGGAGTCCGGGCGTCGTCGCCACATCCACCTGGCCACGGACCTCGATCACGCCGGTGCCGTGCGGGTCGGCCCTGCCGACGATGTCGATGGGCGTCGTCGCCATCGGCAGCACCCGGCCGCGGGCACCCAACAGGTCACCGACCCACTCCAGCCCGTCGACGTGGTCGTCGAGCAGCTCCCAGAGCGCCACGATCAGGAGATTGCCGACGGAGTGGCCGTCGAGGTCGCCCTCGGACTCGAAGCGGTGCTGCAGCACGCGGGCCCAGGTCTGGCCCCAGCGGTCGTCGCCGCAGAGCGCGGCCAGTGCCATCCGCAGGTCACCGGGCGGCAGTACGCCGAACTCGTCGCGCAGGCGCCCGGAGGAGCCGCCGTTGTCAGCGACGGTCACCACCGCCGTGAGGTCTGTGGTGACCCGGCGCAGCGCGGACAGGGATGCCGCCAGTCCGTGGCCGCCGCCGAGGGCGACGATGCGCGGCTCGTTCACTCGCGCCCCAGGTCGCGGTGGGTGGAGCGTGCCTGGTAGCCGGCCTCGCGCAGGCGCGCGGCCAGCGCCTCGACCATCGCCACGCTGCGGTGCTTGCCGCCGGTGCAGCCGATGCCGACGGTGAGGAAGCGCTTGCCCTCCTTGCCGTAGCCCGCCGCCACCGTGTCGATGACGGGCAGGTAGCGCTCCAGGAATTCCTGGGCTGCTGGATTGGTGAGGACGTAGTCCGCGACATCGGCGTCGCGTCCGGTGTGCGGCCGCAGCTCCGGGATCCAGAACGGATTGGGCAGGAAGCGCATGTCGGCCATCAGGTCGGCATCGACCGGTACGCCGTACTTGAAGCCGAAGCTGAGCACCGTGATCTGCAACGCGACGGACTCCGGCGTACCGAAGGCCTCCGCCACCCGTGCCTTCAGCTGGTGCGGGGTGAGCGAGGTGGTGTCGATGACCAGCTGGGCGTCGCCGCGCAGCGGTTCGAGAACGACGCGCTCGCGATGGATGCCATCGAGCAGCCGGCCCGTCCCCTGGAGGGGGTGCGGGCGCCGGGCGGCCTCCTGGCGGCGTACCAGGATGTCGTCGTCGGCCTCGAGGAAGAGCAGGGTCGGTGTCCGGGTGGGCAGGCCCTTCGCGAGCGTCTCGCGCAGGGCGTCGAAGAAGCGCCCGGCGCGTACGTCGACGACCGCGGCGACCGGCTGGCTGATCCCCTGCCGCTCGTCGATCAGGCGCGCCACCTCGCCGACCAGCTCGGGCGGCACGTTGTCGACGACGAAATAGCCGAGATCCTCGAGCTCCTTCGCCGCCGTGCTCCGACCGGCCCCGGTCATGCCGGTCACCACGACCAGCTCGCCCGCTTCTGCGTTCACTACTCCGTCACCTCACCTGTTGCGGTGTTCACGGCCACAGTCTGGCCGCTGCGCCCTGCCTCCGCGACCACCTCGACGATCGCGGCCGCGATCCTCGGCCCGATGCCGGGCACTTCCGCCACCTCGTCCTCGGTGGCGGCACGCAGCTTCTTGAAGGATCCGAAGTGCTTCATCACGGCCTTGCGACGTACGTCGCCGAGCCCCGCCACCGAGTCGAGCGTGCTCTCCAGCATCGACTTGGAGCGGCGCGAGCGGTGGTGGGTGATCGCGAAGCGGTGCGCCTCGTCACGGACCCGCTGCAGGAGATAGAGGCCCTCGCTGGTGCGCGGCAGGATCACCGGGTCCTCCTCCCCCGGCAGCCACACCTCCTCGAGACGCTTCGCCAGCCCGCACACGGCGATGTCGTCGATGCCGAGCTCGTCGAGCGCCCGCCGGGCGGCGGCGACCTGGGGCGGGCCGCCGTCGACGACGACCAGGCCCGGCGCGTACGCGAACTTGCGCTGCTCACCGATCTCCGGCTCGCGCTGCTGCTCGTCGAGCATCCGCCGGAAGCGGCGGGTGATCACCTCGTGCATCGAGGCGACGTCATTGGAGCCGCTCTCACCGCCGACCGACCGGATCACGAAGCGGCGGTATTCGCCCTTGCGGGCAAGGCCGTCCTCGAAGACCACCATCGAGGCGACGATCTCACTGCCCTGCAGGTTGGAGATGTCGTAGCACTCGATCCGCAAGGGTGCGGTGATCAGGTCGAGGGCCGTCTGGATCTCCTCCAGCGCCTGATTGCGCGTGGTGAGGTCGCTGGCCCGCTTGGTCTTGTGCAGGGCCAGGCCCTGGGCGGCATTCTGCGCGACCGTCTCCAGCAGTGCCTTCTTGTCGCCACGTTGGGGCACCCGGACCCGGACCTTGCTGCCGCGGCTCTCCGACAGCAGTTCCTCGAGGACATCGACCTCGGGAGGCAACTCGGGCACCAGGATCTCGCGCGGGATGCCCTCGCGGTCCTCGCCGGCGTACAGCTGGGTCAGGAAGGTCTCCACCAGGCCGGACGTAGTGGCGTCATCGACGCGGTCCGCCACCCAGCCGCGCTGACCGCGGATCCTGCCGGAGCGCACGTGGAAGACCTGCACCGCGACCTCGAGCTGGTCCTCCGCCAGCGCCACCACGTCGGCATCGGTCCCGTCGCCGAAGACCACTGCCTGCTTCTCGAGCGACTTGGTGAGGGCGGCCAGATCGTCCCGGAGTCGAGCGGCCTGCTCGTAGTCCTGCCGCTCGGAGGCGGCGTACATCTCGCGCTCCACGCGCCGAACGAAGGCGTCGGTGCGACCGGCCATGAAGTCGCAGAAGTCCTCGGCGATGGCCCGGTGATCCTCGGCGCTGATCTGACCGACACACGGGGCCGAGCACTTGTCGATGTAGCCGAGCAGGCAGGGGCGCCCGACCTGACCCGCACGATTGAAGACGCCCTTGCTGCACGAGCGCATCGGGAAGACGCGCAGCAGTGTGTCGACGGTGTCCCGGATCGCCCACGCGTGGCCATAGGGCCCGAAATAGCGGACCCCCTTCTTCTTCGCGCCCCGGCCGACCATGACGCGCGGGTACTCCTCGTTGAGGGTGACCGCGAGCCATGGATAGGACTTGTCGTCGCGGTACTTCACGTTGAAGCGCGGGTCGTACTCCTTGATCCAGGAGTACTCCAGCTGCAGCGCCTCGACCTCCGTGGAGACGACGGTCCAGTCCACGCGTGCGGCGGTGGTGACCATCGTCGCCGTACGCGGGTGGAGGTTGCCGATGTCCTGGAAGTACGACGAGAGCCGTGCCCGCAGGTTCTTCGCCTTGCCGACGTAGATCACCCGGTCGGTGGCATCGCGGAAGCGATAGACCCCCGGCTGGGTCGGGATCGACCCGGCTTTCGGGCGGTACGTCGACGGGTCGGTCATGGCACCACCCTATGAGGGCGCACCGACAGGTTCAGGACAGCCGGATCTCCCCGCCGCTCACGGTGATCTTCTCCTCGGGCAGCGCCGGCGTCGAACCGGCCGCGGAGCCGTTCGGGCCGACGGTGTTGCTGCCGTCCTTGATCGAGAACTGGCTGCCGTGGCAGGGGCACACGATCGATCCGTTGGAGATCTGACCGACGGTGCAGCCCTCGTGGGTGCAGATCGCGCTGAAGCACTTGAACTGTCCCGAGGTCGGCTGCGTCACGACCACGTTTGCGGACTTCAGGATGGTGCCGCCGCCGACGGGCACATCGCTCGTCTTGGCCAGCACCTCGCCCGCCTTGGCTGTGGGCTTCGCCGAGGTCGAACCCCCGCAGGCGGCCAGGAGCGGCACGGCCACGCCTCCGACGGCGATGCCGCCCAGAACGGTACGACGGTCGAGCTTCCCCTGCTGATTGACCATGCAACCACTCTAGAAGAGGAAGCCTGTCGGATACCGGCCCATCACCTTGGAGTTTCCTGTGGTTTCAGCGCCGGACCTTGGCCGTGGGCTTCGACGTACGGACCAGCGTCGTGTAGCCGCTCTTCCGCCCCGTCACCTTCACCACGACCCGCTTGCCCTTCATCGCCTTCGTCAGCTTCAGAGTCGGCGCCGTCGCGCG
>JASLCW010000121.1 GCA_030151765.1 Marmoricola sp. | reverse complement strand
GACCCGACACACCAGTTTCCGATGACGCGAGACATGGGTTTCCGATGTCCTGAACCAGCACACTACCCGGGGAGCAGATTGCGGGTCGAGTGCCCCAGAGCGTCAGATCTGACGCTCTGGGGCACTCGGCTCAGCCTTCATGGGCGATCGGGAGGCGCGGGACGCCGCCGATCCACTTGCGATAGCGCACGTGGCCGGCGTACCGGGTGAGGCAGTTCCACAGCGCGGCATGTGCGGCCCGGTCGCCACGTTCTCGTGCGGAGCGCGCATGCAGGGGAGCGTAACCCCGGGTCTACGAGCCTGCGGACGGGCCAAAGTCCCGATCGGGTCGATCGCCCACGCTCAGCAATCGCCCCCAAGCACGCTTTGGTCCGTCGGCGTGCGTCCCGCGGTTTCGGCCAGGGGGATACATGCCACGTGCCGTCGGTTACCGTGGCAGCACCATTCGGCGCAACACCAGGGCAGTCATGACCACAAGCATCACCCCCGAGCTCGAGACCACCGAGCCCGTCGTACCGGACGCGCAGCTCGCCACCCGCGGGGGCGACACACAGTCCCGCAAGGAGCAGGTCGCACTCGCGCTCTTCATCGCGGTCCCCTTCCTCGCCCTCGTGGCCGCCGTGCCCGTCGCCTGGGGCGGCTGGCTCGGCTGGACCGATGTCGCCATCGCGGTGGTGATGTACTTCGCCACCACGCTGGGCATCACGGTCGGCTACCACCGGCTCTTCACGCACAAGTCCTTCAAGCCCAACCGGCCGGTGAAGATCGGCCTCGCGATCGTCGGCTCGATGGCGATCCAGGGCCCGGTCGTGCGCTGGGTGGCCGACCACCGCAAGCACCACAAGTTCTCCGATCGCGACGGCGACCCGCACCGCCCCTGGAAGTACGGCACCACGCTGCCCGCCTTGATCAAGGGCCTCCTGCACGCGCACATGATGTGGCTCTTCGATCCCGAGCAGACGCCCCAGCGCAAGTACGCCCCCGACCTGATGAAGGACACCGACATCGTCCGGGTCTCCCGCCTCTTCTGGGTGTGGGTGCTCGTTTCGATGGGCTTGCCACCCCTCCTCGGCGGTCTCATCACCTGGTCCTGGCAGGGCGCGCTGACCGCCTTCTTCTGGGGCACGCTCGTGCGGATCTCGCTGCTGCACCACGTGACCTGGTCGATCAACTCGATCTGCCACACCATCGGGGACCGCCCCTTCGTGTCGCGCGACAAGTCCGCGAATGTCTGGTGGCTGGCGATCCCCTCGATGGGCGAGTCCTGGCACAACCTGCACCACGCCGACCCCACCTGTGCGCGTCACGGCGTGCTGCGCGGTCAGGTCGACGGCTCCGCCCGACTCATCTGGCTCTTCGAGAAGGCGGGCTGGGTCAAGGACGTGCGCTGGCCGGTCCGGGAGCGGATCCAGGCGAAGCTGGTCGACGGCCGCTCCGCCTGAGCATCAACCCCGTCTGCGCCACCACGAAGACCCGCCGGAAGGGCAGCACGACACCCTCGCCCTCGTCGGGGTACGCCGCCCGCAGCCGCTTCTTGTACTCCGCCTCGAAGGCGGGACGCAGGTCCTGCTCGAGCGCCTCGAGCGTCGGGCGGGCGCCGGTCGCGCTCACCCAGGTGAAGACCGGGTCCGGGCCGGTCAGGACATGCAGGTACGTCGTCTCCCAGGCATCGACGGCGCACCCCAGGGACTGGAGCGCGCGGAGATAGGTCTCCGCGTCATGGGCCGCGGGCCGGTCGACGCCCCGCGTCGCCTCGTCGTACGGCGGGCTCGCGGCGAGTTCGTGGCAGATCGTGTGACTCGGCTGATCGAAGTTGCCGGGGACCTGGAAGGCCAGCCAGCCACCCGGGCGCACCGCGGACACCAGTCCGGGCAGCAGGTCGAGGTGACCCGGCACCCACTGGAGCGCGGCATTGCTGATGATCACGTCGACCGGCGCCGGCTTCGAGGCGACGTACTCACGGACGTCCTCGACGGCGAAGTCCAGCCCGGGACGATCCGTCCGCGCCCGCTCGATCATCTCCTCGCTGCTGTCGATGCCGGCCACCTGAGCCGACGGCCAGCGCTTCTCGAGCAGCGCGGTGAGATTGCCGGGGCCACAGCCGATGTCGAGCACGCTCCGGGGCTCGTCGGCGCCGACCCGGGCGAGGAGGTCGACGAAGGGCCGGCCGCGCTCACCCGCGAAGGTGAGGTAGTTCTCGGGATCCCAGGGCATCCGCGCCTCCAGTTATCTTGACGTCAAGACAACTCTGCGCCGCCTGTTTCTCGATGTCAAGATTCTTTGTGGCACCATGGGGACATGACAGCCGACGAGGTCGACCTCCTGGTCGAGGCGTGGCGCCGCGAACGCAGCGGCCTCGACCTCGAACCGGTCGAGGTCTTCAGCCGGATCAGCCGGCTCTCCCGGCGACTCGACCTCGCTCGCCGGGACTCCTTCGCCGAGCACGGAGTCGAGTCCTGGGAGTTCGACGTGCTCGCCGCCCTCCGCCGGGCCGGCAAGCCGTACCAGCTCAGCCCCGGCGCACTGCTTCGCGAGACCCTGGTCACCAGCGGCACCATGACCAATCGCGTCGACCGTCTGGCCGGCCGTGGCTTCGTGCTCCGCTCCCCCGATCCGAATGATCGTCGCGGGGTCCTCGTGGGCCTCACCCCCGCCGGCCGCCGTGTCGTCGACGCCGCCTTCGAGAGCCTCATCGAGAAGGAGCGCGACCTGCTCACCGAGCTCGGCGCCACCGAGCGCAGCGACCTCGCCCTGCTGCTCAAGAAGCTGATGGCTCCCCTCGCCTAGCTACTCCAGAACCTCCGACGCCTCGAGCCACTCGGCCTCGAGTTCGTCCTGTTCACGGGCGAGTGCGGCGAGCTGCTCGCCGATCCCGGTCAGCCGTTCGTAGTCCTGGGCGTTCTCGGCAGCCTCGGTGTTGAGCTTGTCGACCTGCTCGGCGATCCGTTCGAGCTGCTTGTCGATGCGCGCGATCGTCTTGCGTGCCGCGCGTTCCTCGGCGCTCCCCGACCGGGCCGGGCCGGAGGGGACGGCAGCGACGGGCGCCGGGGTGGCCGGCGTACTCGCGGCCGCACGCTGCCGCTGGCGCTGTTCGAGGTACTGCTCGACACCGCCCGGCAGCATCGACACCTGACCGTCGCCGAGCAGCGCCCAGATCTCGTCGGTGACCCGCTCCAGGAAATAGCGGTCGTGCGAGACGACCACGAGCGTGCCCGGCCACGAGTCGAGGAAGTCCTCGAGGACCGTCAGGGTCTCGATGTCGAGGTCGTTGGTGGGCTCGTCGAGGAGCAGCACATTGGGCTCGCCCATCAG
>JASLCW010000016.1 GCA_030151765.1 Marmoricola sp. | reverse complement strand
GGGCCGAGAAGGCACCGGCCTGGTGCAGCATCGCGTCGACCAGCGTGGTCTTGCCGTGGTCGACGTGGGCGACGATCGCGACATTGCGCAGGTCGTTGCGGGAGACAGAAGACATGAGTGAGCTTTCCGGTTCTACGAGGACGAGAGGTCAACCGGCGGGTTGCGTGACAGGACGCGGGTGGCCCGCATGCCTGGCGGGTTGACGGTCAAGTCTATCGTGACGACGTGGCCGACTTTCGCGTGCTCTTCGTGTGCATCGGCAATATCTGCCGATCGCCCCTCGGGGAGGCTCTGCTCCGCGGCGCTCTCCCCGCGGAGGGCTTCCAGGTGTCGAGCGCCGGCGTACGCGCGCTGGTGGGTTCGCGGATGTCGCCCGACGCCGCCCGCGAGCTCGCCGACCGGGGCGGTGACGCCTCCGGATTCCGCGCCCGGCAGCTCACCGAGGACATGGTCGCCGAGAGCGATCTGATCCTGACCGCGACCCGGGAGCTGCGGGGCCGGGTGCTCGAGGACTCGCCGGCGGCGCTGCGGCGTACCTTCACGGTCCGGGAGTTCGCCGCCCTGCTCGACCAGGTCGACGGCACCGACGCCCGCGAGCGGGTCGCGGAGGCCGGTGCCGGCCGCTCCGGCGTGATCATCGACGACTTCGACATCGCCGATCCCTACGGGATGGGCGACGAGGCGCACGCGACCGCCGCCGCGCAGATGGACAAGGCCGTCACCCGGATCGCTCAGGGGCTCATGTGAACGCGTTGGCGAGGCTCGTGTTGGCCCTGGTGCTCGGCACCCTCGGGCTCGCCGGCGGTACGGCGAGCTCCGCGGAGACCGCTCCCGCCACGGCCCGGGTGGCGGCGAAGCCGCTCGCGGGGATCGTCATCGCGCTCGATCCCGGTCACCAGCTGGGCAATTCGCACCACCTCGCCCAGATCAACCGGCTGGTCGTGGGCGGGCGTGGCATGCGCAAGCCCTGCAACACGACCGGTACGGCGACCAACGGCGGCTATCCCGAGGCGACGATGACCTGGCAGGTGGTCAGCCAGATGCGTCAGAAGCTGCGCGCGCTCGGCGCCACGGTCCGGCTGACCCGGACCACCAACAGCACCGCCGACTGGGGCCCGTGCGTCGACGCGCGCGGTCGCTTCGGTGCGAAGGTGCACGCGAACCTCCTCGTCAGCGTGCACGGCGACGGCGCCGCCTCCTCGGGCCACGGCTTCTTCACGATCGCGCCGTCGCGCTCGCTGATGTTCCATCCCCGGGTGCAGGCGCGCTCGGTTCGCCTCGCCAAGGCCCTGCGCACCGGCATGCTCGGCAAGGGCTTCGTGACCTCGACGTACGTCCGGGGCGGCTATTACACCCGCACCGACCTGGCCACGCTGAACCTCTCCGCCGTACCGGTCGCGATGATCGAGCTCGGCAACATGCGCAATGCCGGCGACGCGCACACGATGACGACCGCGGCCGGCCGTTCCCGGTACGCCGCCGGCCTGGTCGCCGGTATCCGCCGTTATCTGGGCCGCTGAGACCCCACTCAAATGCATCTTGGGGGTGGTGAGACCCCACTCAAATGCATCTTGGGGGTGGTGAGACCCCACCCAAATGCATCGTCTTGCATTCGAGTGGGGTCTCAGCGGGTTGAGCATGCATTTCCCTGGGGTGTCAGCGGAAAGATCGGACCCCGGTGCAACTTGTGCTGTGCAGCCTGGGCGACCGGGCGGATGACCAGCTCGTCGATGTCCACGTGGGGCGGCAGCGTGGTGATCCAGCGCACCGCCTCGGCGATGTCCCCGGCGCTCAGCGGTCGGTCGACGTCCGCGTAGACCGCATCGGCACGCTCCTGGTCGCCGAAACGGACCAGCGAGAATTCCTCGGTCTGCACCATTCCGGGGGCGATGTCGGTGACCCGGATCGGCTCGCCGTTGAGCTCGAGCCGCAGCGTCCGGGTGACCGCCAGGGCGGCGTGCTTGGCCGCGGTGTAGCCGGCGCCGTTCTCGTACGACACCCTCCCGGCGGTCGAGCCGATGTTCACGATCAGGCCGTGGCCGTGCGCGCGCAGCGACGGCAGGAGGGCACGGGTCACCCTCGCCATGCCGAGCACGTTGACGTCGTACATCCGCTGCCAGTCGTCGGCCGAGAAGTGCTCGACCGGATCGGCTCCGAAGGCACCGCCCGCGTTGTTCACGAGTACGCCGAGCGGGCCGTCGAGTGCGGCCACGGCTGATGCGAGATCGGCCACCTGGTCGTCGTCGGTCACGTCGCAGGCGATGGCGATGCCGTCGATCTGCTCCGCCAGCGCCTCGACCCGGTCGTACCGGCGGGCCGCGCAGACCACCTTGAAGCCCTCCCAGGCGAGGGTCCGCGCGGTGGCGGCCCCGATGCCGCTGCTGGCGCCGGTCACCACGGCCACGTCCTGCTTCATCGCACGTCCTCCTGGATCTTCGTCACATCCGCAGACTAGAGGTCCCCGGGAATGGGCGAGAATCGATCGTGGTTGGAGGTGGTTGATGGCCACGACTGAGCACAGGCGCGGCGGCTCGATCGGTCGGGTCGCCATGATCAGCCTGCACACCTCCCCGCTTGATCAGCCCGGGACCGGGGACGCGGGCGGCATGAACGTCTACGTGACCGAGGTCGCCAAGCAGCTCGCCGGCCGCGGTATCGAGGTGGACGTCTTCACCCGCGCCACCCGCTCGGAACTGCCGCCGACCGTCGAACTCGTGCCCGGCGTGACCGTGCGTCACGTGGTGGCCGGTCCCTTCGAGGGGCTCTCCAAGGGCGAGCTCCCGGGCCAGCTGTGCGTCTTCGCGCGCGAGGTGCTGCGGACCGAGGCCGGCTTCGATCCGGGCCACTACGACGTCGTGCACAGCCATTACTGGCTCTCCGGCCAGGTGGGCGCGCTCGCCCGTGACCGCTGGGGAGTGCCGCTGGTGCACTCGATGCACACGATGGCCAAGGTCAAGAACGCCCTGCTCGCCGAAGGTGACGCGCCGGAACCGCCGGCCCGGGTGATCGGCGAGGAGCAGGTCGTCGCCGCGGCCGACGTACTGGTCGCGAACACCGACGACGAGGCCAAGGAACTGATCCGCTACTACGACGCCGAACCCGCGCGCGTCGAGGTCGTCCACCCCGGTGTGGACCTGACCGCCTTCCGTCCGGACGACCGCGCCGCCGTACGGCGGGAGCTCGGCATCGCCGTCGACGCCGAGCTGATCCTCTTCGTCGGGCGACTCCAGCCCCTCAAGGCGCCCGACATCGCGGTCCGGGCGCTGGCGCGGATCGTCGACCGCCACCCCGGGCGTCGCGAGCGGCTCCGGCTCGTCGTGATCGGCGGCGCCTCCGGCGCGGGCAGCGACGGCGCCTCCGGCCTGGGCCGTCTCGCCGGGCGCCTCGGGGTCGAGGACCTGGTGACCTTCCACGACGCGATGCCGCGCGAGCAGCTCTCCCGCTGGTACGCCGCCTCCTCGGTCACCTGCGTGCCTTCCTACAACGAGTCCTTCGGCCTGGTCGCGCTCGAGTCGCAGGCCTGCGGCACGCCGGTCGTCGCCGCGGCTGTCGGAGGACTGCCCACTGCCGTCGCCGACGGACGGTCGGGGCTGCTGGTCGAGGGACACGACGACTGTGACTACGCGGATGCGATCACGCGCGTACTCGACGAGCCCGGACTGAGTGACCGGCTCCGCGCGGGTGCCGTCGAGCATGCGGGGGAGTTCGGCTGGCCGCGGGCCGCCGATGAACTGCTCGCCGTGTACGGCCGCGCGCAGGAGATGATGGACCGGTGACGCGGACAGTCGAGGAACTCACCGAGGTGGTGCGCTCGACGCTGGCCGAGGGCGAGATCGAGTTCACCCAGGAGGGCTCGCGTTTCGACGTCGTACTGCCGGGGCAGCGGAAGCTGAAGACTCCGGTGCGCATCGACGTGGGTCCGCACGCCCTAGGGGTGCACGCCTTCGTGTGCCGCAAGCCCGACGAGAACTTCGAAGGCGTCTACCGCTGGCTGCTCGAGCGCAACATGCGCATGTTCGGGGTCGCCTTCGGTCTCGACGCGCTCGGCGACATCTATCTCGATGCGCGGCTGCCGCACGCGATCGTGACGCCGGAGGAGATCGACCGCCTGCTCGGTTCGGTGCTCACCTATGCCGACGAGTCCTTCAACGCGATCCTCGAACTCGGCTTCGCCGGCGCCATCCGCAAGGAGTGGGAGTGGCGCCTCTCCCGCGGTGAGTCCACCCGCAACCTGGAGGCCTTCAGCGGGCTGCGCCCCGACGACGCGTGAGCAGTACGCCGACGATGGCGACGACGCCGCCCAGGAAGGACAAGAGCGGCGGCACCTCGTTGAGTGCCATCCAGGCGATGACCGTCGCGATGAAGGGCACCAGGAAGGTCGTCAGCGAGAGCTTGCCGACATCGGAGTGACGCAGCGCGAAGGCCCATGTGCTGAAGCCGATCGCGGTTGGGAAGAGCCCGAGATAGACCAGCCAGACGAGTAGGTCGGGATGGCTTGCCGAGCTGGCCAGGTCGCCGGCCCAGGGGGCGGACACGAGTGCGCCGATGATGAAGGAGACGAAGACCACCTGGACACCGGGGATCCTTGCCAGCAAGGGCTTCTGGCTCATCACGCCGACGGCGTACATGACCGCGGCGACGAGCACGAGGAGGACGCCCACCAGGTCGCCGTGGCCCGAGGTGCGTGATCCCTGCGCGATCATCACGACGCCGGCGAAGCCGACGACCATGCCGATGGCGAGCCAGCGGGTCATGCGTTCGCCGAAGAGGACGGTGGCGGCGAGCGCGACGATGATCGGCCCGACCTGGACGATGAGTGCCGCGGTGCCCGCGTCGATCCGCCGCTCACCGGCGTTGAGGGCCAGGTTGTAGATGCCGAACCAGCCGACGCCACAGGTGACGAGCAGCAGCCACTCCCGCGCGCTCGGCCGTACCCAGCCACGTCGTACGACGAAGGGAGCGACGGCGATCGCGGCGACCACCAGCCGGCCGACCGTGAGCGCTGCCGGGCTGACCTCGTCACCGATGTGCCGGATCACGACGAAGGCCGAGGCCCAGAGAACGAGGGTGGTCCCGCAGGCGATGCCGGCGTACAGCGGTGTGCGGCTGGATTCGGGGCTGCTGGTCTCTGCGGGGATCACCGTTGTCACGGGTCAACGCTATGCAGTCCGTGCTCTCGGAGCACGCGGTTATCGGACATGGCGGCGCCGGAGGTCATGGCATGCCCGCCCGGGCCCAAGGCTGGTCGGAAGATCTCTTGTGCCGCGGATAACCGCGTCCAGGCGACCTGGATCCGCGGCACAGCGGTCCCGTAAGGGCTAAAGGTCCAGCTTGTAGCCGAGCCCCCGGACGGTGACGAGCAGACGCGGGCTGGAGGGGTCCTCCTCGAGCTTCGCCCGCAGCCGCTTCACGTGTACGTCGAGGGTCTTGGTGTCGCCGACGTAGTCGGATCCCCAGACCCGGTCGATCAGCTGGCCGCGGGTGAGCACCCTGCCGGGATTGCGCAGGAACATCTCGAGGAGTTCGAACTCCTTGAGCGGCAGCTTGGTGGGCTCGCCGTGCACGCTGACGACGTGGCGCTCCACGTCCATGCGGACGGGACCGGCCTCCAGGGTGGCGGGGGCGAGGTCGGGCTCGGCGCCACGACGGAGTACGGCGCGCACGCGGGCGACGAGCTCGCGCGGCGAATAGGGCTTGGTGACGTAGTCGTCGGCACCCAGCTCGAGGCCCACCACCTTGTCGACCTCGTCGTCCTTCGCGCTCACCATGATCACCGGCACGTTGGAGGTCTGCCGGATCTGCCGGCAGACCTCGGTGCCGGGCAGGCCGGGCAGCATCAGGTCGAGCAGCACGATGTCCGCGCCGAAGCGGTCGAACTCGGTCAGTGCGTCGGGCCCGGTGGCCGCGACGGCCACCTCGAAACCCTCCTTGCGAAGCATGTAGGAGAGCGCCTCGCTGTAGCTCTCCTCGTCCTCGACGACCAGCACCCGGGTCACGGCTGCTCCTCTCCAGCGGCCGGCAGCGCCGTGTCCGCGTGACTTGTCTCGTGCAGGGAACGTGCCTGACCGACGGCCCGCGGCAGGGTCATCGTGAAGGTGGAGCCCTGGCCCTCGACGGACCAGACCTTCACCTCGCCGCCGTGGGAGGCGGCGATGTGCTTCACGATCGAGAGCCCGAGCCCGGTGCCGCCCGTCGTACGCTGGCGCGCCGGGTCGACGCGATAGAAGCGCTCGAAGATGCGGCCGAGTTCGGTGGCCGGGATACCGACGCCCTGGTCGGTCACCGCGATCTCGACGGTCGTGTCCGTACTGCGTGTCGCGACCACGACGGTCGACTCGCCGGGGGAGTACTTCACGGCATTGGCGACCAGATTGCTCAGCGCCAGCGCGATCTGCTCCCGGTTGCCGAGCAGCTTGAGGTCCTTCTCGCCGTCGCGGAGGACGGAGATCTGGCGCGCGTGCGCGTCGGTGCCGTTCTCGTCGATCGCGCGCTCCACGATCGCGTCCACCGGAACCGACGTCGGCGACTCCAGCGGGTCGTCACCCTGCAGCCGGGAGAGCTCGATGATCTGCTGCACCAGCCGGGCCAGCCGATCGCTCTCGATGTGCATGCGGTGCGCGAAGCGCTGAACCGCCTCGGGATCGTCGGCGGCGTCCGAGACCGCGTCGGAGAGCAGCTTGATCGCGCCCACCGGGGTCTTCAGTTCGTGGCTGACATTGACGACGAAGTCGCGGCGGATCGCCTCGACCTGGCGTTCGCGGGTCTGGTCCTCGACCAGCGCGAGGACCAGGCGGGAGTTGAGGGGGGCGACCCGGGCGCTGACCGTGCGCGGGGGCAGGCCGCCCGGGCGCGGGATCACCAGGTCGGCCTCACGGATCTGGCCGTCGCGGCGTACCTGGGCGACCAGCTGCGCGAGATCGTTGACCGTGATCCGGCTGCCCTTGACCAGGCCCATCGCCATCGCCGGCGCGGAGGCCTGCAGGACCTTGTCCTCGGCGTCGACCAGCAGGGCGCTGCTCCGCAGCACCGACAGTACGGCGGCGGCACCCACCGGCAGGGCGGACTCCTCGGGCGGAGCCTCGGGCCGCTGCAGCAGTTCGCTCACCCGCCACGCGAGTACGACGCCACCACCGAGCACTGCTCCGAGCAGCGCGAAGAGAAGGGCCTGGGTGGTCGGGTCCACACGCCAAAGCGTACGCAGGGATTCGGCCGGAGTTTTCCCGCAGAAGCCTCCGGGCGCCAACTGTTCACCACGCGTTCACCGTGCGTCGCCGTCTGGACACCTCGTCCGCTTAACTTGAGAGCATGCGAGACGCCTATTCCGACCAACTCGACTCCATCCGCGACGACCTCGTGGTGATGGCCCAGCTCGTCCGCGCCGCCGTGGGCCGCGCGACCACCGCGCTCCTCGACGGCGACGCGAAGCTGGCCGAGGAGGTCATCTCCGCGGACGACAAGGTCGATGCCCTCCGCGAGAAGCTCGACGAGGAGAGCTTCGAACTGCTCTCCCTCCAGAATCCCGTCGCCGGCGACCTCCGGATGCTCGTCGCCTCGCTCCGGATGGTCTCCGAGTTCGAGCGCATGGGCGACCTCGCGGTCCACGTCGCCAAGATCGCCCGGCTCCGTACGCCGGACGTCGCCGTACCCAACGAGATGGTGCCGACGATCGCGCGCATGGCCGCCGTCGCCGAGGTGATGGTCGGCAAGGTCGAATACATCATCGCCAACTCCGATGTCGCCGCCGCGCTCGAGCTCGAGGACGTCGACCAGGAGATGGACCGCCTGCGCCGCGGCTCCTTCCGTGAGCTGCTCGGCTCGGAGTGGACGCACGGCGTCGAGCCGGCCGTCGACATCGCCCTGCTCGGCCGCTACTACGAGCGCATCGCCGACCACGCGGTCTCGGTCGCACACCGCGTCGTCTTCCTGGTCACGGGCGAGCAGCCGGTCTCCTGACGCCGAGGCTCTAGGCTTTCGGTATGACAGGCGAGCGGCCGCGCTGGCCGCACTGGGTGTACGACGAGGGCGCCGAACCCGACTACCGGTTCAGTCTCGCCAACGAACGCACGCTGCTGGCCTGGCTGCGCACCTCGCTCGCGCTCCTGGCCGGTGCACTCGCCCTGCACTCGATCGACCTCGGCATCGACTCGTGGGCGCGGACGACGCTGGCGGTCCTGCTCGCCCTCAGTGCGGTGCTGTGTGCCGTCACCGCCTGGCTGCGCTGGGCGAGCTTCGAACGCGCCATGCGCAGGCGTGAGCCGGCGCCGGCAGGCGCGGCGGTCGTCGCGCTCGTGCTGGTGGTGCTGGTCGCCGTCGTGGCCATCGTCGCGATGGTCACGCTGAGCTGACGGCGCGCCGAGAACCTCAGGGCAGGAAGAGCCCGGCGTCGCCGAACTCGTGCCAGTCGTAGCCGGCGGCGCTCGCCTCGTCGTACGCCGTCTGCGCCAGCGCCACACCGGCGACCGCCTCGACCAGCAGCAGGTGCGAGGCCAGAGGATCGTGCCAGCCGCTGATCAGTCCCGTGACGACCTCGGGGGGATGCGCAGGAGTCACGACGCGATCGGTCCAACCCGAGTCGCCCTGGACCTTCCCGTGGGTCACGGCCGACTCCAGCGCCCGGGTCACGGTCGTCCCGACGGCCACGATGCGGCCGCCGTGACGCCGGGTGTGTTCCACCTGGGCGGCGGTCGTGGCGGGCACCTCGAACCACTCGGGCGCCGGCGCCTCGCCGGCCTCCTGCGAGCTGACGCCGGTGTGCAGGGTGACGGGCGCGAAGCCGATGCCGCGGCTGACCAGATCGGTGACGAGTCGGCGGGTGAAGGGCCGCGCCGCCGACGGCATCTCGGCGCTACCGGGCCGCCTGCCGAAGACGGTCTGGTAGGCCGTCAGCGGATAGCGCCGGTCGAGATAGCCGTAAGCGATCGCCCGCCCGCGACGACGCAGCCGGGCGCGCAGGTCGCCATCCACGCCGGCCCGCCACAGGCGGTTGCCGTGCCCCGTGGGTGACGAGGCGCCGGCGGGGTAGGGGCCCTTCAGGGTGAGGACGACGCGGCCCGCCCGCACCCGCTGACCGGGTACGGCGTCGAGGACGGCCCGGGCCGCGTCGGGCGCCGTACGGAGCTCGACCAGCCAGTCGCCGTCGTCCAGCGGGGTCGCCGCATGGAGGACGACCGGGCCGCCTCCGTCGAGTACGGCGTCGAGCTGTCGCGCCTCCGTGGCCGAGTCGTTGACCACGAGCAGGTCACCCCGCCGCAGGTGTTCGCCGAGGTCGGCGAAGCGGGTGTGGACCGCGCCGTCGGCGCTGGTCACCAAGAGCCGTACCTGGTCGCGGGCGAGGCCCCGTCGCTCGGGTGGTCGCGGTGCCGCCGCGGGAGCGGGGAAGGAGACGTGCGGAGTCTCGTCGAGCACGGCCATCAGGAGACCCCTGCCAGGAGATCGGCGGCGCGATAGCGCCCGGCCGCCGCGCCGGAGCCGACAAGATCGAGCAGCGCCGGTACGACGGTCTCGGGCAGTGGCCGGTCGGTGATGTCCTCGCCGGGGAAGGCGTCCTGGTGCATCTGCGTGCGCATGTCGCCGGGGTCGAAGGCATAGCCGGTGAGTGCGGTCTCGGCGGCGAAGGTGAGGACGAGCTGGTCGAGCGCGGCCTTGCTCGCGGCGTACAGGCCCCAGCCGGGGTAGTGCTCGACGGCGGCATCGGAGGAGATCCCCACGACGACGCCGCTGCGCTCCCGGAGTCGCTCCGCGAGCGCGATCAGGAGGGCGGTCGGACCGCCTGCGTTGGACCGCAGGACCTCGCCGATGTCGTTCGGTTGGTACGCGGCCAGCGGTCGCATGGGGAGTGGGCCGAGCGTGCTGGAGTTGAGGATCAGGAGGTCGAGGCCTTCCGGTACGGCGGCCACCAGCGCGTCGCGATGCGCTTGGTCGGTGACATCACCGGCGATGGTCACGACGTCCGTGTCGCGGTGTGCCCGGGAGAGCCGGCCGGCGTCACGGGCATCCGTCACGACGCGCCAGCCGTCGGCGGAGAGAGCGCGTGTGAGTGCCAGGCCGAGGCCGGCGGATCCTCCGGTCACGAGTGCTGTCCGGTTGGTCTGTGATTTCGTCATGCCATCAGTCTTCAAGTTAAAGTTAACTTGAGATCAAGGGCGATTTTGGAGTGACGATGAAGACCACCGATCGGTTGACCGTCGGCGAGGTCGTACGACGCAGCGGCTATGCGGCCTCGGCGCTGCGCTTCTACGAGTCCATCGGACTGGTGACTGCCGAGCGGACCGGGGGAGGCCGGCGTACCTTCGAGCGCTCAGTGCTCCGCCGGCTGGCCTTCATCCGGGCGGCAACGAATGTCGGGCTGACGCTCGACGAGGTGCGCGCCGAGCTCGAGCGGCTGCCTGCCAATCGCACGCCCACGAAGGCTGACTGGGCACGAATCTCGGCGCACTGGCGGGGCCGGCTCAACGAGCAGATCGCCGCGCTCGAGAAGCTTCGCGACGGCCTCGACTCCTGTATCGGCTGCGGCTGTCTCTCGATGAAGCGCTGCCGCTTCTCCAATCCGGACGATGTCGCCGCGCAGAGCGGCTCCGCGGGTGCGGCCTACCTGCCCGCAGCCCTGCGAAGGCAGGTCTAGCGACCCTGGTTCGCGACGGCAGCTGCCGCTGCGGCTGCAGCCTCGGGGTCGAGATAGCGGCCGGGGCCGGTGGCCGCCCCGGACTCGTCGAGTTCGTAGACGAGGGGCTGACCCGTGGGGATGTTCAGCCCAGCGATGTCCTCGTCGGAGATGTCTTCGAGGTGCTTCACGATCGCGCGCAGACTGTTGCCGTGAGCGGCGACCAGCACCGTGGAGTACTGCTCGAAGTCGGTCAGGATCGCGGACTCCCAATAGGGGAGCAGGCGCGCGATGACGTCCTTGAGGCACTCGGTGCGGGGACGCTCGGCGCCGAGGTCGGCGTACCGGGGGTCACCGGACTGCGAGTAGGGGTCGTTGTCGTCGAGCGGCGGCGGGGGCTGGTCGAAGGAGCGGCGCCAGAGCATGAACTGCTCCTCGCCGTACTCGTCGAGCGTCTGCTTCTTGTCCTTGCCCTGGAGCGCGCCGTAGTGGCGCTCGTTGAGCCGCCAGGAGCGGCGTACGGGGATCCAGTGGCGGTCGGCGGCGTCGAGCGCGATCGCCGACGTGGTGATCGCGCGACGCAGCAGCGACGTGTGGACCACCTCGGGCAGCAGGCCGGCCTCGGCGAGCAGCCGCCCGCCGTTGACCGCTTCCTCGCGACCCTTGTCGGTCAGCGCGACGTCCACCCAGCCGGTGAAGAGGTTCTTCGCGTTCCACTCGCTCTCGCCGTGGCGGAGCAGGATCAGGGTGCGGCTCATCGGTGGGTTCAGCCGACCGGTACGTCGACGTAGTCACCCGTGTTCGGGGCGACCGGTACGTCGAGCGTGGTGGTCTGGCCGTTGGAGAAGCCGAAGGTGAGGTTGACGTAGCCGCCCGGCGTGATCGTGTCACCGCTGACCCTGACCTTGCCGGCGGTGGCCAGGTTGACCAGCTGGCCGGCCGGTACGTCGATCGAGACCTTGCCGTCGGCACCGGTGACGCTGATCAGCTTCGTGCTCTCGGTGTCGCTCTGGTTCACCAGCGTGCCGGCGAAGGTGCCCTTGCCGTCGGCGGCGGTGATCACGATCGCGTTGAGGATCCAGACCTGACCGGTGCGCGACTGCACGCCGATGGCCGACTGGTACGACACATCGGTCTGCTCGTTGAAGCCGCAGGCGGTGATGAGCGGCGCAAGCACCAGCAGGGACACGGTGGCGATTCGGCGGCGAAGAGTCGAGGACGACATGGCTGACACCCTAGTGCCTGGCAGGTGCTGCGCGCCCCGGGGCCGGGGTGTGGGACTCACCACTGGCGCAGGCCCGGATCGAGCCCGACCCAGACGAAGACTCCGAGCCCGATCAGCGACAGGATCACGGTGCCGATCAGGAGCCGCGGTGCGCCCGTCTTGAGCGCGATCCGCAGCGGCAGGCTGCGTACGCCGGCCGCGTTGTCCCCGACCAGGTCGGGAAGCGTGGTGGCGAAGTGCGCGCACAGGCCTACGAAGGCGCTGGCCGCGATGAACTGCCAGGTCGGGTCGTCGCCGTGCCTCCCGGCGCCCCAGCCGCCGTACGCCAGGAAGACCGGGTAGAGCCCGAAGGTCAGCATCCAGCCGACGAAGGAGAGCGGCGTGCGGTGCAGGATCCGGTTGTGCACGTAGCCGATCGGCAGCGTGACCAGGAGTGCTGGAGCGGCGACCGTGCCGTTGAGCAGTGAGACCGGGATTGCGATGACGACGAGGATCAGCGCGAAGAAGCGGGCATTGCCGGCGGGGAGATCGCCCGCGCCCACGGGCTTTCGCGGCGCTTCGGCCTTCGCGTCGAAGGCAGCGTCGCTGGCGTCGTTGTGCAGCCCGAGTGCGAGTTGCACCAGCAGGACGGCACCGGCGGCCGCGAAGGACTCACGCCAGCCGCGGTCGCTGTAGAAGGCGAGTACCCCGATCGCGCCGGCGAGCACGACCGCCTGCAGCGGGTGCGAGGCCATGACGAGGAGGCCCACCTGGCCGTCGCGGCGGAAGGCGGCGCGGACCCGTCGTACGCCGTCGCCGAGGGTGCGACTCAGGCTGCGGCGAGGCGCGCGCTGCTTGCTCTTCGTCGGCTTGCCCTGCGCGGCGCGGATGGCGCTGCGGCGCATCGCCCGCGAAGAGCCGCGGCGACCCGCCTTCTCGGGCGTGGCCTTCGGCTCGGGCTTCGCCGGCGTCTCGACAGTCGCAGCCGGCTCGGGCAGGGGCTTGATGACCGGAGGCGGTGGCGGGGGCGGTGGCTTCTTCGCGCCGGGAGGGGGCGGCGGCGTACGGCGAGGCGGTGGCGGCGGTGCCCCACCGGGGGCGCGCGGCGGTGGGGGCGGACCCGATTCGCTCACCGGCTGTGCTCCTTCTGATTCCCTCGTACGTCGGTCGCGTGGGGCGACTCCGACCACCCCATCACATCATCGGCGTGGCGCCCGCTTCTTCGTGCGGATTTCTGGAAGCAGGATGCCGAATCGAGCCCCTAGGGGCCCGTCGGCCACTCGCTCCGAGGCACATCGCGGACGCGCTGTCAAGCGCGCACTAGTGCCCTGACCTGCGGAAACGCAGAAGGACGGTACGGCGTGTCGTGTTAGACTGGTCACTCGAAAGGGGCATTGAAAACATGACTTTTACCGTCGGCGAAACCGTTGTATATCCCAACCATGGGGCTGCGGTGATCGAAGACATCGAGATGCGCACCATCAAGGGCGAGGAGAAGCAGTACCTCG
>JASLCW010000101.1 GCA_030151765.1 Marmoricola sp. | reverse complement strand
GGCCTGCTCTCCGGAGCCGTCGCGGGCCTGATCGCCTTCGTCTTCGCCCGGATCTTCGCCGAGCCCGTGATCACCAAGGCAATCGACTATGAATCCGCCCGGGACGCCGCCCAGGCCGCGCTCGACAAGGCCGCGGGGATCGCCGTACCCGGAGAGGGCCCGGACATCTTCAGCCGCTCGGTCCAGATGAACATCGGCATCGGTGCCGGTCTCATCCTCTTCGGTGCCGCGATGGGCGCGCTCGTCGCGGTCGCCTACGCGGTGGCGATCGGGCGCACCGGGAAGATCCGCCCCTTCCAGCTCGGCCTGCTGGTGCCGGCCTTCTTCTTCGTCGGGGTCTTCGCCGTCCCCTTCGCGAAGTACCCGGCGAACCCGCCGGCGATCGGCCACGAGGACACCATCCGCACGCGCGGTGCGCTGTACCTGATCACCGTCTTCATCTCGTGCCTCCTGCTCTTCTTCGCCGTCTACTTCGGCCAGAAGCTGCACAAGCGGTACAGCCTCTATGTGAGCTCCGTGCTCATGGGCGTCGCTTACCTGGCACTGATGACGATCGTCTTCCTGGTGCTGCCGCCCCTGGGGCACCTGCACGCCAACGTGGCCGAGTTCGGCCGTCAGGCGACGGAGACACCGCTGCCGTTGACGGATCCGTCCGGGCGGATCGTCTTCCCGGGCTTCCCGGCGGATCTGCTCGCGCAGTTCCGGGTCTACGCGATCGCGGCCCAGGTGATCCTCTGGGGTGTCATCGCGCTCACCTTCGCCCCGCTCGCGCAGCGGCTCCTCGAGCCGGCCGCAGTGAAGCAGGCGAAGCGCGACGACGGCGCCGCGGCGACGCGGCCCGTCACCGCCTGACGCGCACGACCTTCTCGGGATCGCCGAACGCCTCCGGGCGCTCGGCGGTCCCTCCCTACCCGCACGACCTCCCAGGAGTCCTTCTCATGTTCAATCGTCCCCTCACCATCGCCGCAAGCGGCCTCGCCGTTCTCGCTCTCGCCGGCTGCGGCGCCGGCGCCCCCAAGGCCGACACCGGCGACAAGACCTCCGCCGGCTATCCGGTCACGATCACCAGCTGCGGCGTGAGTACGACGCTCACCGCCAA
Organism: Marmoricola sp.; assembly: GCA_030151765.1. Lineage (GTDB taxonomy): Bacteria > Actinomycetota > Actinomycetes > Propionibacteriales > Nocardioidaceae > Marmoricola. The sequence goes on along the minus strand of JASLCW010000101.1, from coordinate 1,758 downwards.
GCCGGAGCACGCCGTCACGCTCAACCAGGGAGCCACCCAGGTGGTGCTCGCGCTGGGCGCCGGTGACCAGCTCGCGGGTACGGCGTACCTCGACGATGCGATCCCCGCGAAGTGGAAGGCGGCATACGACGCGATCCCGGTGCTCTCCAAGGAATACCCGTCGAAGGAGCAGTTCCTGGCCGCGAAGCCCGACTTCGCCTATGCCTCCTATGCGAGTGCCTTCGCCGACAAGGCGGTCGGGACCCAGTCGGAGCTGACCGGCGAGCACATCGCGTCGTACCTCTCACCCTTCGGTTGCGACGACAAGTCCCAGCGTCCGCAGACCACCTGGCAGGCCGTGTGGGACGAGGTCGACTCGATCGGGACGGCCTTCGGCGTCGAGGATCGCGCGACCGCCCTCGAGAAGGACCAACAGGCGACTCTCGACAACCTCGAGACGCAGGCGGCGGGGAAGGGTCTCAAGGTCTTCTGGTACGACTCGAGCACGAAGACGCCCTTCGTGGGCGCCGGCCACGGCGGTCCGCAGCTGATCGTCGATGCCGTCGGCGCCACCAACATCTTCGCCGGTCTCGACGGCGGCTGGGCCGACGGCAGCTGGGAGAAGGTCGTGGCGGCCGATCCCGATGTGATCGTCCTCGCCGACGCGAGCTGGGACACCGCGAAGAGCAAGATCGCCTATCTGGAGAAGGACCCGGTGCTGTCGAAGCTCCGTGCGGTCAAGGAGCACCGCTTCGTGACCATCCCGTTCTCGGAGTCCACGCCGAGCGTGCTCCTGGTCGACGGCGCCGCCTCGGTGTCCGAGCAGATCGCGAAGCTCGCCTCGAAGGGGTGAGTGCCACAGCCGCCCGGCGCCTCGCCGTCGTGGCCACGATCCTCGGGCTCGTGGTCGTGATGGCGACGGCGCTGGGCATCGGCGCCGTACACATCCCGGTGGACCGGGTGGTGGCCGTCATTGCCCGCCGGGCCGGCCTGGGTGACTTCCGCGTCGACCTGATCGAGGACCAGATCGTCTGGCAGCTGCGCATGCCCCGTGTGCTCGGCGCGGCCGGTGCCGGTGCCGGGCTGGCCGTCTGCGGTGTGGTGCTGCAGTCGCTGACCCGCAACGATCTCGCCGATCCCTATCTGCTGGGCATCTCCAGCGGTGCCTCGGTGGGGGCGGTGACGGTGCTGGTCTTCGGAGTCTCGTTCGCGGGCTTCGTGGGTTCGGCAGCGGTCGCGGTGGCGGCCTTCGCGGGCGCGCTCGGCGCTCTCGCGGTGGTGCTCGTCCTGGCGGCGGGCCGCGGGGGAGCCCTGCCGCCGACGCGGACGGTGCTGGCCGGTGTGGCGGTCGGGCAGGCCTGTTCGGCCTACACCTCCTTCGTCGTGATCAGCGGAGGAGACGAGAACGCCGCCCGGCGCGTGCTCGATTGGACGCTCGGCTCGGTGGCCGGGGTCCGCTGGCAGTCCGCGATCGTGCTCGCCGTCGTCGCGGTCGTGGCCGTCGTGGGCACGATGGGCATGGCGGCGCACCTTGATGCCTTCGCCTTCGGGGAGAACGCGGCCCGGTCGCTCGGCATCGACGTCGAGCGCACCCGCTGGCTGCTGATGGCGGGTACGGCGCTGGTCACCGCCGTCCTCGTCGCGTACGTCGGCGCCATCGGATTCGTCGGCCTGGTGGTGCCGCACATCGTGCGCTTCCTCACCGGTCCGCGGCACCGGATCCTGCTCCCGATGTCCGCTCTCGTCGGCGCGATCGTGCTCGTCGCCGCGGACACCGGA
>JASLCW010000096.1 GCA_030151765.1 Marmoricola sp. | reverse complement strand
GCTGCTTCATTGCGGACGCGCATCTGCCCACGGACGGGCCAAAGTCCATTTAGGCAATGCTGCCGAGCGGTCACCCGAGCCGTCGAATCGGACTTTGGCCCGTCGGCGGGTTCAGAGGTCGGTGACGCCCTCGGCGACCAGGACAGCGGGGCCGGTCATCAGGATGCGATCGTCCTCGGTCCAGACGATGTCGAGTCGCCCGCCCGGCAGATCGATCGCGTACGACGTGGCGCGGGGCGCCTCGTCTGCGAGCGCCGTCGCCACCATGACCGCGCAGGCGCCGGTGCCGCAGGATCTGGTCTCCCCCGAGCCGCGCTCGTGCACCCGCATCTCGAGGTGGTGCTCGCCGACGCGGTGGACGAACTCGACGTTGACGCCCTCGGGATAGACCGCCTTGTCGTAGGCCGGCTCCTCGAGGAGCGATCCCGCATCCGCCAGATTGTCGACAAAAGCCACGGCGTGCGGGTTTCCCATGTCCACATGGGAAACCGGCCAACTCCTGTCGCCTACCGAGACCTTGGACTCGCCCTTCACCTGCGGCGTCCCCATGTCGACGGTGATCGCGTCACCGGCGAAGGTGAGCGTCTTGATGCCGTCGCGGGTGGCGACCTTCAGCTCGTTGCGCGGGTCGACATCGGCGTGGGTGGCCAGGTAGCGGCCGAAGACGCGGATGCCGTTGCCGCACATCTCGCTGACCGAGCCGTCCGCATTGCGGTAGTCCATGAACCACGTCGCCTCGCCGCGCCCGGCAACCGCGGCCGGGTCGTCGTACGCGTCGGTACGGACCACGCGGATGACGCCGTCGGCGCCGATGCCGGCGCGCCGGTCGCACAGTCGCCGGACCTGCTCCTCGGTGAGCTCGTGCCGCCCGTTGGCGTCGGGCAGCAGCACGAAGTCGTTCTGCGTGCCGTGTCCCTTGACGAATGCGTACTCCACGAGGGTGAGTCTACGGAGCCCTCACTCACTCCGGACCAGGTCGGGGGTGAGCCTGACATTGGTGGCGACCACGGTGAGGCCGGCGACCATGGCCGCGGCGACCAGCGCGCCGCCTCCCAGCGCGATCATCGACGACCACGGCAGTGCGAGCCGGGACTCGGCGAGGCTCAGGTAGCTCAAGCCCGCGAGCCATCCCGCGACGATCGCCAGAGCGGCACCCAGGCCGGTCGGCAACGCGGCCTCCCACCACTGCGCCCGACGCAGTACGGCTGGCGGCGTGCCGAGGATCTGCAGCGAGGCGAGTTCCCGACGCCGACCCAGTGCGCGGTCGATGCCGGAGACCGCGAAGGCGAGCAGGCCGACGGAGAGCACCGCGATCGAGATGGCGCAGAGGAGTGCCCGCAGGCCGCCGACGAAGTCGTACATCTCGAAGTCCGCGGCCGAGGTGCTCCAATTGCCGATGCCGGCGAGTCGGTCGTCGAGATCGCGGCCCGGTCGACCCAGGACCGCGATCGTCCGGTGCGCCTTGTCCAGGAGTGGGCCGGACGGCACCAGCCCTGCAGGAACGAAGATGTCGTACATCTGACCGAGTCCGTAGTTCTGATCGAGGGAGATGACCCTGGTCGGCGCGGCGATCGCGTGGCGCTGCCTCGCTCCGTCGACCTGCAGATCGATCCGCGTCTGCGGCAGGCTCCCGTCGTGGTAGCGATTGAGCCAGGCCGCCTCCCGGTCCGAGCACCCGGTCGTCCCGGGCGCCACCCGGGCCAAGTCCGCGCAGCGCCCCACGATCACATTCGCACCCCAGTCCTCCTTGCCGACCTTGTAGCTCCCCTGGATGCTGGCGAAGCCGGCCGCGGCCCGTACGACGGGCAGGCTCTCGATCTCGTCGAGGATCTTCGACGCCTTGCCCGCCGGTGCATCGACGGTGCCGAACTGGCCGACGCGGAGGGAAAGCTCGGCGGCGGCATAGTTCGAGGTCGACTCGAAGGCGACGAGCACCATGCGCGCACCCGACACCACGAAGAGTCCGACCATCAGCGCGGCCACCAGACGACTGACCCCCGCGGGCTGTGCCTGCATCCGCCGCGCGGCGATGAGCAGGGAGGGAGTGCGCGAGAAGCGGACCAGCGCGTCGGCGAGCAGCCGCACGAAGACCGGGACCACGAGCAGTACGCCGATCCCGGTCAGCGTGATGGCTCCCATCAGGACGGTTCCCACCGTGTAGGACACATTGTCGCGGCTGCCGATCACCAGGCAGGTGCCCAGGCCGACGGCCAGCGGGACCACCCGCCACCATCCCGGCCGACGCGTATCCGCCTTGCGCGCGGTCACCAGGGCGGCCGCGGCATCGAGACGCTTGGGCATGGCTGCCGCCACGACGGCCGTCAGCGGTACGGCGACCGCAGCCAAGAGCCATCCCGCCGGATCGGGCATGAAGGCATCCGGTGACCAGGCCCAACCCGGAAGGGAGATCTCGGCCAAGGGAGCGCGGACGACGGCGAAGACCAGCGCGCCGGTCAACGTGCCGATCACCGCGCCGAGCCCGATCTCGACGGCGGCCACCACCCGGGTGCTCGTCGAAGGCAGCCCGAGAAGGCGAAGATTGGCCAGTCGGCGATCGCGCAGGCTCGCGGAGAATCGCGCGACGCTGGCGGCAAGTGTCAGCACCGGCAGAGAGATGGCGAGCACGATCGCGAGCAGCAGCCGGAGGCGATCGGCGGGCGCATTCGACTGGCCCGCCGGCGTACTGAGACTCGCTGCCGCGATCGCGAAGACGGTCAGCATCGCGATCTCCCCCACCGCGGTCGCCGCGATCACCAGCAGCGACCGGCGGCGTTGCTCGGGCGTCGACCAGAAGAGCCGTGCGCCCAGGCTGATCGCCGATCTCACAGCTGCACCAGCGCGTCCGTGACTGTGCCGTCACGCATGGTGATCAGCGTGTCCAGCTGGGACGCGACGACATTGTCGTGCGTGACCACCAGCAGCGCCGCTCCGATCCGCTCGGTCATCCGGAGCATCGCGTCGAGCACCCGCTCGGCGCTGATGCTGTCGAGGGCGCCGGTCGGTTCGTCGGCGAGCACGACCTTCGGCCGGTGCACCAGGGCGCGCGCGACAGCGGCTCGCTGCGCCTGGCCACCGGAGACCGTTCCCGCACGCGAGTCGGCGACGCCGGCGACGCCGAGCTCGTCGAGCAGGTCCATCGCCGCCGTCCGCGCGGTACGCCGATCACGACCGATGAGCTCGAGCGGCAGCGCGACATTCTCGACCAGAGTCAGCTCCGGAACGAGATCACCGAACTGGAACACAACCCCGTAGTGCTCCAGCCTCATCCGGCTGCGCTGCCGCTCCGACATGGTGGTGAGATCGGCGCCGTCGAGGAGAACCTGCCCGGACGCGGGCCGGATCACCCCGCACAACGTGTGCAGGAGCGTCGACTTGCCGCAGCCGGACGGCCCCATCACGGCGACCCGGCGTCCGGGCTCGAGCGTGATGCCCACGCCGTCGAGGGCGACGGTGTCACCGAAGCTGACCGACAATCCGCTCGCCTCAAGCATCGCGGGCACCGGCCCCGCGCAGCACCCGGCGCACGTCGTCGATGCGCGCACCCGAGTCCTCGATCCAGCGCAGGTCCGCGTCCAGATGCGCGATCTCATAGGTGACCGCGAGCAGTTCGGCACCCTCGACGGATCGGCGACGCTGCTGCAGGTCGCGCATCCGCCCCAGGTGCGCCTCGCGCTGGGCATCGAGCACCCGGTCGGCGGGGCGATCCGAGAGCAGCGCGACCGTCACCCGCGCGCACAGGTCACTGGTCGAGAAGACCTCCGGATCACTGGCGTCGAAGATCCATTCGTCCACGGTGGCAACTCCTTCTGTGGTGATCCGGTAGCGGCGCCGGTCGGGCCCGTCGCCGGGCTCGATGTCGGCGAGCTCGGCGAGCCCCTTCTTCTCGAAGCGGCCGAGACTCGCGTAGACCTGCCCAAAGGCGATCGGGCGCTTCTGCGCGAACCAGGCGTCGTACTTCTGCTTGAGCGTGTAGCCGTGGCTGGGCTCGGTCTCGAGGAGGGCGAGGAGCGTCGTACTGGTGGACATGGGAGCGACTATACACTCGATGTATACACATGGCGAGCAACCGAGCTGCGAGATGATCCCCCGGTGAGTTCCACTCCCAAGCCCGTGCTCGAGGTCACCGACCTCACCCGCGCGTACGGCGAACACAAGGTGCTCGACTCCGTTTCCTTCACCGTCCGTTCCGGATCGATCACCGCGCTGGCCGGGCCCAACGGGTCGGGCAAGTCGACGCTGCTGCGCTGCATCGTCGGCGCCGACCAGCCCGACGGCGGGTCGGCCAAACTGCTGGGCCAGGTCATCGACGAGCGCTCCCTGCACAGTCGCCAGCACCTCGCCGCGGTGCTCGACGACCTCGACTTCTTCCCCGATCTCAGCGTGGTCGAGCACCTCGACCTCTTCGCGAAGGCCTTCGCCGTTCCCGACGCGGAGACCCTGGTCGACGACGTCCTCAACGAGGTCGGCCTGATCGACCAGTCGGGGCAGCTCCCGGGAACGCTCTCGTCGGGACAGCGCCGGCGGCTCGCCCTCGCCGGCGCCCTGGTCAGGCCTTTCAAGCTGCTGATCCTCGACGAGCCCGAGCAGCGCCTCGACGCGGATGGCCTCGTCTGGCTGGCCGGTCGGCTCCGGCAGGCGCGCAAGGACGGCGCCGCCGTACTGATGGCCACGCACGCACCGGCGCTGATCGACGATCTTCCCGACGATGTCGTGACGCTGGGATGACCGAGACCGGGACGACGACGGCGCGGCAGCTGCGCCGGCAGATCCGGCAATGGCGCCGCGGCCGCGCGGATGCACGCCTGGTCGACGTGATCGGCGACGCCTACGTCGCGATCTTCTCCACGCTGATCCTCGGCTCGATGCTCGGCAGCGTGCTGGTCAACACCGGCGCTCTGACCGCCCGCTCGTGCACCGGCGGACCGTGCCAGAGTGCGCGCTTCTGGGGTCCGTGGCTGGTGACCCTAGGGGTCCTCTCCGTCGTCGGGGCGATGGCTCGGATGTTCGGCCCCGTCTTCGTCTCGTCTGCGACAGCATCGTGGCTGTTGACCACGCCGGTACGCCGGCGCACCTTCCTGCTCGGCCCCTTCCTGTTGATCGCGACGATCTGCGCCGGCCTGGCCGGCGTCGCTGCGCTCGCCTCGACGGCGGTCGCCGGATTCGGCGCGGGACCGGTAGCCGTTGCGACCGGCATGGCGGTCCTCCTCAGCCTCGCGCTGGTCACCCTCTGGGCCTTCCTGCAGGCATCCGGCCTGCCCAGGATCGTGGCCGGCGCGCTCGTCTGGCTCCCGGGCCTGGTGCTCGAGGCGGGGCTCCTGCTCACCTGGCACGACGACCTGCACCCCCGGGCCGTGCCCGACGGCCTCGACGGCCGCTGGCTCGGCATCGTCGCGGCGCTGGTGCTGCTGGTGGCGATCGGCCTGGCCGGCGCCATCACCCGTCTCGACCGGATCCGCAACCGCGACCTGGCCGCGGGCGGGCAACTCGGGGAGGCTCTCTCCGGCGCACTGGCCACCCTCGACCTCGCCCTGATCTACGACGTGGTGATCGGACAGCGGTGGCGGCGCCTCGGACGGGTCCGCTCGCGACGCGGCGGACCACGCGGACTCGGTGCGCTGATCTGGACCGATGCGGTGCGACTGTGGCGCAGCCCGTCACGGCTCCTGCTCGTCATCGCGGTCGTCCCGGTCCCTTACGCCGCAAAGGCTCTGGGTGCCGGTGCAGGTACGGCGGTGATCGCGGTGATCGCCGGATTCCTCGCCGCGCTCCCCCTGCTGGTCGGGATGCGCGTGCTCACCCGCACGCCGGGCCTGGCACGGATGCTGCCCTTCCCGGCCTCGCAGTCCCGCGCGGCGGCACTCGTCGTACCGGGCTGCTGCCTGCTGCTCTACGGCATCCTCGCCCTCTCCGCGACGCCCCAGCCGGTGCCGATCGCGCTCGGAGCACTGGCCGCCGGCACCCGCTGGGTCACCGGACGCCCACCGGACTACGGCCGCCCACTGGTGAGTACGCCGGCCGGCGCAGTGCCGGCGAACCTCTACGGAAGCGCCTTGCGTGGCTTCGACGTCGCCCTGCTGACCGGCCTGCCGCTACTCATCCCGAACAGCAACGGCGCGGCGATCTCGATGGCATTGTCGGCCGTCGTACTGCTGGTGCTGATCAACCGGAAGCCAGCGCGCTGAGGACCTGATCGGCGGCGTCGGGAGCGTCGTACGGGACCCACTGGACGCGGGCGTCGTTGCGGAACCAGCTGTCCTGTTTGCGCGCGAACCGCCGCGTGCCCGTGACGGTCCGGCGCCGAGCCTCGTCCTCGGTGATCTCACCGTCGAGGAAGCCCAGCACCTGCCGATAGCCGAGGGCACGGCTCGCCGTACGACCCTCGCGCAGGCCCCGGCCGGCGAGGCCGCGGACCTCGTCGACGAGGCCCTGTTCCCACATCAGGTCGACGCGGCCTTCGATGCGCTGGTCGAGGACCACACGATCGATGTCGACACCGATCTGGACGGCGTCGCCGTAGTGGTAGCGCGGCTCGGGGAGTTCGGCGGTGAAGGAACCGGTCAGCTCGATCACCTCGAGCGCGCGAACGATCCGGCGGCCATTGCCCGGCAGGATCTTCGCCGCCGCAACGGGTGCCACCGCGGCCAGGCGCCGGTGGAGCTCGCCGGAGCCGTGCTGGTCGAGTTCCGCCTCCCATCGGGCGCGGACGGCGGGGTCGGTCCCGGGGAAGTCGAACTCGTCGAGGATCGCCCGCGTGTAGAGAGCGGATCCGCCCACCAGGACCGGCGCGACGCCCCGTTCGACACAGTCCTCGATCACCTCGCGCGCCATCCGCTGGAAGTCGGCCACGCTCGCCGTCTCGGTGATGTCGAGGAAGTCGAGCAGGTGGTGAGTGATGCCGCGGCGCTGGTCGACGGGCAGCTTCGCCGTGCCGATATCCATGCCCCGATAGACCTGCATCGCGTCGGTGTTCACGATCTCGCCACCCACCCGCTCCGCAATCGACAGGGCGAGGTCACTCTTGCCCGCTGCAGTTGCGCCCACAATTGCGAGTATCGGAACCCGATTCACGGGGAATAGTCTCGCAAACACCCCTGCAGTTCGAACAACTCAGCAACGGAGGTTCACGATGGGATTCATGGACGACGCTCTGGACAAGGCGAAGGATCTGGCCGGCGACAACGCCGACAAGCTCGACGGCGCGGTCGACCAGGCCGCCGAGTTCGTCGACGAGAAGACCGGCGGGAAGTTCAGCGACCAGATCCAGTCCGGCGCGGACACTGCCAAGGAGCAACTGGGCAACCTCAAGGATTGATCATGGCGTCGTGGGGGTGAGGGCCGTCGAGGCCCCGCCCCCACGACCTGTTCGTCCGCCGGAGGAGTCACCCATGACCGCACGCTTCGTCCTTCCCCTCGCCGCACTCGCGCTCGGCACGACGCTCCTGACCGGGTGCAGCGGAGATCCGACGCTGGTGGGCCGGATGGGTATCACCGCCGATGCCGAGGGACGCCCGGTCCTGGTCCTGGCTCCCTGCGGCGGATCGATCGACCAGATCACCCTCGGCCTGCTTCCCCAGGGCAACGAGACCGACTCCGGCACGGTCGGGAGCTGGCAGTCCGGTAGCGCGGTCCGCTCACTGACCCACCTCGCCCTCGGCGACACGACTCCCGCGTGGACGGGCGATGCCGTCCACGTCGATCCCCGGAAGCACTACATCGCGCAGGCGATCAGCAGCAGCCACCCTGCCGACGCTTTCAACGACGTCACCTTCGCCGGCGACCAGATCGCGACGCTCGACCCCACGAAGGTCTACGTCAACTCCGACGATCCCGACAGCGCCGCTCTGGTGCCCCACACTGCGACCGACTTCCAGACCTGGGCCTGCAAGAGCCTGAGGGAGTGACCCTCGTCGATCGCGGTCACCCGCACGCGGGAGCGTCCGGCAGCGGTGCCGGAACTCCGACCGTCGGCATGCCGAGGCCGACATCCTTCGACGGCGCCGCCGTACGCGACTCCCAGGCGTCGCCGGAGCGGGTACGCCGTACCTCGATGAGCTTGTCCGCGACCAGGTGATGCGGCGCCGCGTACGTCACCTCCGCGATGACGACATCGCCGGGTCGCGGCGTCTCGTCATCCACCGCGAAGTGCACCAGCCGGTTGTCGCGAGCGCGACCCGAGAGCCGACGGGTCGCCTCGTCCTTGCGCCCCTCGCCCTCGGCGACCATCAGCTCGACGACCGTTCCCTCAAGCTTCTGGTTCTCCTCCCACGCGATCTGGTTGACCAGTTCGACGAGCCGGTCGTAGCGATCGCGGACCACCTCGGGCGCGATCTGGTCCGGGAGATCGGCGGCCGGCGTACCGGGGCGCTTGGAGTACTGGAAGGTGAAGGCTCCGGAGAAGCGGGCCTCGCGGACGACGTGCATCGTCTCGAGGAAGTCCTCCTCGGTCTCACCCGGGAAGCCGATGATGATGTCGGTGGTGATTGCCGCCTCCGGCATCGCCGCGCGGACCCGCTCGATGATGCCGAGGTACTTGTCCTGACGGTACGAGCGCCGCATCTCCTTCAGCAGCCGCGACGAGCCCGACTGCAGCGGCATGTGCAGCTGCGGCATCACGTTGTGCGTCTGCGCCATCGCCTCGATGACGTCGTCGGTGAAGGCCGCCGGGTGCGGACTGGTGAAGCGGACCCGCTCCAGACCGTCGATCTCACCGCAGGCACGCAGCAACTTGCCGAAGGCGAGCTTGTCGCCGAACTCGACGCCGTACGTGTTGACGTTCTGGCCGAGCAGGGTGATCTCGGAGACGCCCTCGGCTACGAGTGCCTCGATCTCGGCGAGGATCTCGCCGGGGCGGCGGTCCTTCCCCTTGCCGCGCAGGCTGGGTACGATGCACAAGGTGCAGGTGTTGTTGCAGCCGACGCTGACCGACACCCAGGCGGCGTAAGCCGACTCGCGCTTGGTCGGCAGCGTGCTCGGGAAGACCTTGAGCGACTCGAGGATCTCGACCTGCGCCTCCTCCTGCACCCGGGCGCGCTCCAGGAGCGTCGGCAGCGAACCGATGTTGTGCGTCCCGAAGACCACGTCGACCCAGGGCGCCTTGGTCGTGATGGTGTCCCGGTCCTTCTGCGCCAGGCAGCCACCGACGGCGATCTGCATCCCCGGCTTGCCTGCCTTGATCGGCGCGAGATGACCGAGATTGCCGTAGAGCCGGTTGTCCGCGTTCTCGCGGACGGCGCAGGTGTTGAAGACGACGACGTCCGCCTGATCGCCCTCGGGTGCGCCCTCCTTGTCGAACGCCGTGTACCCCGCGTCCTCCAGCAACCCGCTGAGCCGCTCGGAGTCGTGGACGTTCATCTGACACCCGTAGGTGCGGACCTCATACGTACGTGCTTCAACCATGACGGGACAAGGTTAAGGCGCGTGGGGGTTCATCGGAGAATCCGGAGAGCCATCCATGGAAGCGTCAGAAGAGCTGAGACCACTCAGCCGAAGTCGACTCTTGACCAACTGGCACGCTCGCTCCACCCGGGAAGCCCGAACGCCCAGCCAGTCGCGATTTCGTGTGCTTTGCGGAAATCTGAGACATAGGCCCCGAAGTGGCTGTCCGGGCTACCGTCTCGATACTCGACCACGAAGCCGTCTTCGTCCTTCGCTGATTGAAGGTAGGTCTGGCCACTTGTATCCGACAGTCGCTCGATGATGAGCCAGTCTGACTCGCCCTCGTTGACCTCTTCGAAGAGCATGAAGAGGAAGTCTTCCGAAGGGTCCTCCCAGACCTTCCCACTCTCCATCCGTACGGCAATGGTCGGGGCCGTCATCGGACCTCCCTGACAGCCGAACGTGGGAATAGTGCAACAGTCACTATGACGCGGTCCACATTTGTGGGCGTCGTGCCGACGATGTCAAAGTCGACTTGCGCCGACACCGGCATCTCCATGAGGTTGCAAAATCGATAGTCGCGAACATCATCGTCACCCGCCAGTCCTTCAGCGGAGTCCGCCCACACACTGACGACCGTTCCGTCGAGTAGTACGACGTCCCACCGGTTCGGCTGACAAAGCTGACGAGTCACGCGGTCATCGTTGCAGACCTTTCGCCGAAGACGCGGCTTATGACGTCGAGGCAAGAGGAAGTCGCTCCATGCGTCGGAAGTTCGTCGTACGCTCTTTCGACAACAACCATCAGAACCTTCACGCATGAACCCATGAGCGGCAGAGGCCGAGGAGTCAGGCGTTCATCTGGCACCCGTGGGTGCGGACCTCATACGTACGTGCTTCGACCATGGCGGTCTCAAGGGCAAGGCGCGCGGGGGTCCAGCGGAGAATCCCATGGGTTGAGTGCCTGACGACGCGCTGTGGCACGTCCTGAGGCACTCGACGGGCTACATCTCCTCCGGCAGCAACTCCTCCGGTACGCCGAAGGCCTGCTCGGACGCGGCGCACGGCTCCGGGGAGGGCGGAAGGGCTCGAGGAGCGCTCCACCATCGAATCCGTCTCGAGCCCAGCGGTTCACTCTGGTGAATCTCACCCGACGCCCACGTGCCCGACAGCACGGTTGAAACGGTCAGGGGCGCTCCGCTGCGCGATTCCACGCCCACTGCTCGCCCAAAGACCAGCTGATTGCCCTCATCCGTGAACAGATTCTGAGATAACCCATATCGCTACCTATAAGTCTCCTAAAGTCGCGATCGCGATGCCCCGATCGGGCTGCCATCCCGACATCGCGCGTAGGAACACTCGACAGGAAGCAGGAGCAACGCCATGAAACGATTCCACAGGTCCATGGGCCCAGCCGGGTTCATCATCGCGATCTTCGCTCTCGTCCTCGCCCTCTGCGGCGGTACGGCAGTGGCAGCGAGCGTGATCACCACCAAGCAGATCAAGAACGGCGCTGTCACGACGCCGAAGATCAAGGACAACGCCGTGACCGGAGCCAAGGTCAAGGATGGTTCCCTAACGCTGAGCGACCTCAAGGCGAGCGAGCGCAACCGGATCATCAACGTGCCCGTGAACACCACCGTTGTCCAGGGCCCAACCGTAACCGTCGCACCCGACGACTTCCAGACGATCACTGCGTACTGCCCGGCCGGCAAGAAGGTCACCGGTGGCGGCTACTTCAGCAGCATCACCGAGGTCGGCGCGAGCGTCCCGTTCAACACGACGTCCTGGAGTGTCATCATCCACAATGACTCGCCGATCAGTGTCGACGTGCACGCGTACGCAGTCTGCGCATGACGCCGATGATGCTCGGGGCGCCGCGTGGCGCCTCGGGCATCGGCCCTCACATCCCCTCCGGCAGCAACTCCTCCGGTACGCCGAAGGCGTCGACGAGCGTGACCGCGTGCTCGCCGAGGTCGCGGCAGAGGGTGTCGACCGCGCGGGTGATCGCCTTGGATCGCTCCGTCGACAGCCGGCCGTGCTCCATCCACCAGGCGCGATCGCGTTCGATCTCGGCCAGGGCGTGCAGCTGTTCCACGGACTCCACGAGGGCACGCTCAGGGCCTTCGGGGAGTTGCTCAATCGCGGTCAGGAAAGCTTCGAGGACAAGGCGTTCGGCGTGCGCCCGGGCCGCCTGGAGCAGGTGATGCTGGCAACGGCTGAAGACCTCGGCCGGGTCGCCGCCCTTGTCGATGCCGCCCTTCAGGCGCCGGGCGACCCCGGCGGTCATGTGCTCCTCGCGCCAGCGCAGCATCGCCAGGTGGTAGTCGGGGTCGAGCAGCCCGCCGTCGGAGTCACCGTCGCCACCTCCCGGCACGGCATCGCGAACCCGCTCGATCAACTGACGCATGTAGGCCTTCTCGATGACCGTCTCGACGACCTGCTGGCCGACGTACCGCGCCATCCCGGCGTAGTCGAGCGAGCCGAACTCCTGGCGCAACTCGGTCAGGCGCCCCTTGGCCACCAGCTGCATCAGGATCGTGTTGTCACCCTCGAAGGTCGTGAAGACATCGGTGTCGGCCTTGAGTGCGGCGAAGCGATTGACCGAGAGATAGCCGACGCCACCGCAGGCCTCACGACACTCCTGGATGGCATGCGTCGCGTGCCAGGTGCCGAGCGCCTTGGTGGCGGCCGCCCGGGACTCGAGTGCGCGGCGACGCCTCTCCTCGTCACCGCCGTCGCCTCCGTGACCCTCGCTGAAGATCGACCGGAAGTCGCGGGCCAGCCGGGCCTGGGCGAAGGTCAGCGCATAGGTGCGCGCGATCAGCGGGAGCAGCCGCCGCTGATGCTCGCCGTAACTGAGCAGCAGCATCTCAGGCTCACCGGGCGCACCGAACTGACGACGCCGGGCGGCATAGCGGGTGGCGATCGTGAGCGCGACCTTGCTGGCACTGATGCCGGCACCGCCGACACACACGCGGCCCTGGATCAGCGTCCCGAGCATGGTGAAGAAGCGCCGGTCGGGACTCTCGATGGGTGAGGAGTAGACACCGTCCTCGGTGACATCGGCGTACCGGTTGAGCAGGTTCTCCCGCGGCACCCGGACCTGGTCGAACCAGATGCGGCCGTTGTCGACGCCGAGCAGACCGAGCTTCTTGCCGCAGTCCTCGATGCGGACACCGGGCAGGAGCCGGCCGTCATCGCCGCGCAACGGCACATACAGGGCATGTACGCCGTGGTTCTCCCCCGCCACGATCAACTGCGCGAAGACGGCCGCAGCGTGCGCGTGGCAGGCGGCATTGCCGATGTAGTCCTTGCGAGCACTGTCGTCGGGCGTGTGGATCACGAACTCGCCGGTGTCCGCATCGTACGTCGCCGTGGTGCCGAGCGCCTGCACGTTGGAGCCGTGGCCGGTCTCGGTCATGGCGAAGGAGCCGAGCAGCTTCGCCTGGGCAATGTCTGCCAGATGGGCATCGTGGTGCCGCTGGGTGCCGAGCTGGTGGATGGCCCCGCCGAAGAGCCCGAACTGCACGCCGAACTTCACCAGCACCGACAGGTCGCCGAGGGCGATCGTCTCGAAGGCCGCCACGTTGGCGCCCACATCGTCGGCGCCGCCGTACGCCGCCGGGAAGCCCGATGCGGTCAGTCCCGTATCGGCAGCGGCCACGATGACATCGCGTACCTCCTCGCGATACTGCGCGGGGGTCCACTCCTCGGCATCGCGCAGGAAGGACGCTCGTTCCACCAGGAAGTCCTTCACCCGTGCGCGGAGCGGGGCGTACTCCCCGTCGAGCAGGTCGGCGAGTACGGCGCTGTCGAGGCTGGCGGATTCGGTCATCTCATCTCCCCGGACGGTGGGTCTCCATCCTGCCCGGGGACGACCACTCCGCGTAAGGTCACGCCATGCGCACCTTCACCGCCCATCTGTTCGCCTCCGCCGACGGGGCGGTCGACGCGCCCAATCTCTTCCAGTTCGACTCCTTCGACGAAGAGTGCGGTCAGGCGATGGGCGCCGCCCTGGCCGGTTCCGACGCGACCATCCTCGGTCGCCAGATGTACGACGAGTGGTCGCAGTACTTCCCGAGCGCGCAGGACCCCTTCGCCGACTACATCAACCCGATCAAGAAGTACGTGCCCTCGCGGAGCCTGACCGGGCCCTTGGCGTGGGAGAACTCCGAGCTGATCACCGGCGACTTCCTCGAATTCGCGCGTGAGCTCAAGGCGAGCGAAGGCGGCACGGTGACGGTCAACGGGATCTCCGTGATCCGGCAGCTCTTCCTCGCGGGGCTGATCGACTCACTCACCTTCACGATCCACCCGGTTCTCGTCGGCGGCGGCCGCAGGTTGCTCGACGAGGAGGCGATCACCCGGATGGAGCTGGTCGACTCCCGGATCACCTCGAAGGGCAATGCCCTCCTGAGCTATCAGCTGCGCAGCGAGAGCTGATCCTCTTCAGGCCGAGGTCGGCTGACCGTCGACGGTGTAAGCGCCGACCTCGCTGAAGTCGACCTGCCGGCGCGCATTCGCCAGCGCCGAGATGTGCACGCTGCCGATCACTCCGCGACGGTCGTACAGCGTCGCGACGCCGACAGAGACCCCGTCGTACGAGGCCTGCCGGTCCGCCTCGATCCCGATGCCGTCGGCTTCCGGCAGTCGGCACAGCGCGAGTTGCACGTCCGCGTTGATGAAGCCGACACCCTCGGACCCCCAGTGGGTGACCATCGAGGCGGCGTCCGCGATCATCGCGGCCCGTTCTAAGGCACTGGGGCCCTCGTCGGGTACGACGGGGATGCCGTTCTGCCACATGCGCTTGCGGCCGGGGTTCTGCAGGACGCCCATCGCCTCGGACCAGTTGTCGTCGGAGGCGAACCAGGGAACGAAGGGGCCCTCGGTCGGCGGGTGGAGATCGACCGGCGGCGGTTCCGGATGACGCTGCCGGACCCAGACCTCACCCGGCGGCTCCTGCGTGGCACGCAGGAAGGTGACGCTGGCGCGGGTCACCTCACGATCGCCGTCGGACACACTCGCGTCGACGACCACGATCCGATTGCCCTCGCGGACGACTCTGGTGGTGACCTCGACACCGCTCACCGGCACCGGGGCGAACATGTCGACCCCTAGACGTGCTGGGACGAAGCCGTCCGGACACAAGGGCTCGAGGACGTGCGCGATCAGACCGCAGACGGCGAAGCCACCGACCATGGTGGGCGCCCAGCTGCTCACCGAGATCGAGGTCGCCCGATAGACGGTCCGGCCGCTGCCGGTGTCCTCGGTGAAGAGCGAGAAGGGTTCGGTCATCACTTCTCCAGGAAGGCGAGCAGCTGCTGCCCCGCCTCGCCGAGGGTGCCGTGCTCACGTGCGACCCGACCCCAGTCGCGCACCATGTCGGCGAACTTCTGCGGGTTGTAGACGTCCTCCTCGCGCGACCACAGGCCGTCGCCGGCGTAGTCGAGGATGGTGATGTTGGAGGCCTCGTGCACCGAGCCGTCACCGGGGTCGCGCATCAGGTTGCGGATCTCGCAGACGACCCGGCCCTGCTCGGGGTCGAGAACCGACCACGCCACCGGGAAGCTGGTCATCTCGTTGCCCGGGAAGGTGGTCATCGTGCGGATGATCCAGGGGCGGATCTCCTCGCGCCCGGAGAACTCGCCGTACGCGTGCTCGACGTACGCCGCGTCGGCGGTGAACATCTCCGCGAAGCGGCCCCACTCACCGGAGACGGTGATCTCCGCGACGGTCTGCTGGTAGTCGGCGAAGGCGGACTCGAGTTCCTGGCGATCCATGCAGCCACTCTAGAACGTGTTCTATTTTTGGTCGAGTGTGGCGTACTGCACGTTGAGGCCTCCTGTTACCCACGAGTAACGTCGTGGCATGAGCAAAGTGGTGGACCTGCGTCGTACTGCCCAGAAGATCCCCGTCGTCGGTGACCGGGTCTTCGACTTCGCCTTCAGCCAGGTGGCGCCGTACTTCTGGACGATCCGGCCGCACTTCACGGTCATCGAGCCCAACCACGCCGAGGTGGTGATCCGGAAGCGGCGCGGCGTGCAGAACCACATCGGCACCGTGCATGCGATCGCGCTCTGCAACGGCCTCGAGGCGGCGATGGGCGTACTCGCGGAGGCGACGATCCCGTCGAACAAGCGGTGGATCCCCAAGGGGATGGACATCAGCTACACCGCGAAGGCCACCTCGGACATCACCTGCATCGCCGAGACCGACCCCGAGCAGTGGACCTCGGACGATCCCGATCTCGCCGTCCGGGTCAAGGGCGTCCGCAAGGACGGCACCGTGGTGATCGAGGGCGTGATCCGGCTGCATGTGACCGAGAAGCCCTCGAAGTGACGGGCTGACGAAAAGGTCGCTCGGTCTTGTCGGTGGCCTCGGCTTTCATGGTGGTCCCCATCACCGTGAGCCGGAGGCCGGACCGTGTCGATCCCGAGTTCAATCACTCAGATCTTGGCAACCTTGATACTGGTCGTCCCGGGTTTCGTGTTCCAGAGTGTTCGGATCCGGCTCCAGGGCAGGACCCCTGGCGACACTGAGGCCACGACACGCATTCTCGGCGCAATTGTCGCGAGCACCATGTTCTCGTTGGCTTATCTGCTGGCGATCGGGCCGAAGATCGTCAACCCGACAAAGCTTCACGACGAAGTCATGGCGGACCCGCGCTGTTACGCAGTCCTCGGAATGATCGCCGCAGTGGCATTGCCGGCAATCGTGGCCTATCTCGCCTCCGTCGTCTCCCAGAGCGCGGCATGGGAGAAGGTGCGCACGCGCGTGCTCTCGGAGCGACTGACACTCATCGACCCGCGCCCCTCGGCATGGGATGTTGCCTTCTCTGACCGCGCCCCGTGCTTCATCCGTGTACGCAACCACGACAAGACTTGGTACGCCGGTTGGTTCGGCGCTGGCTCCTACGCCTCATCATGGCCGGATCCCCGGACGGTCTATGTCGAAATCGCGTACGAGATCGACGAGAACGGACGTATCGGTACCGCCATTGACGGCAGTGTCGGTGCCTTTATCGACTGCTCCGCCGCAGACTACTTCGAACTTGTCGCGGCCGAGCAGGACGAATCGGGCACAATGGAGACGACGGAGGTGTCTTGATGAGTGAGTCGAAGCAAACCAGGAATCTGCCGCCGCGACACAGCGGATACCGCGCGGTCGCGTCGACCTCGAAAGGCTCGATCGACTTGAAGCCGGCGAAGAGCCTCGTGCCGCCCAAGGCGCCAACAGGCGCCGCGGGCGGATCGAAGTAGCTAGTCGCGCGTCCTCTTCCACGGCTTTAGAGCCTGCCTGCGAGTTCCATCGGGTGCATAGATCAGGCCAAGTGCGTCAAGACCCCTGCTGAGCCAAGGCGGACGCCGTCGCCATGCCTGCGCAGCTGTCGTCATACGGTCGGAGGCCCCACGTCCCAGCACCCAACGTCCGTCGCGACGATAAACACCGAGAATCTCCGGAACGGAACGTGCGGACTTCATATGCGGTTCCCGCTATCTCCTACCACCGTGGCCCCTCCTCGCGTGCCGCCTTGTGCAGCCTGCCACTCGGACTATCTCAGTTTTCTGAGGTTGGCGGCGCCGTTAGGGCATCCCGGTCACCGAGAAGCCCGGAACGAAGTGACGGGCTGACGGAAAAGTCGCTCGGTCTTGTCGGTGGTCTCGGCTTTGATGGTGGTTGACCAATCACCACGAGCCGGGAGCGGCGATGATCGAAGCACGAGGTCTGGTCCAGACCTTCCAGACCAAACAGGGACGCGAGAAGACCGAGGTCCGCGCCGTCGACGGCGTCGACCTCGACGTGGCCGAGGGTGAGGTCGTCGGCTTCCTCGGCCCCAACGGCGCCGGCAAGACGACGACGCTGCGGATGCTGACCACCCTGCTGCGCCCGACCGAGGGCAGTGCCCGGGTGGCCGGCTACGACGTGGTGACGCAGTCGAAGGAGGTCCGGCAGTCGATCGGCTATGTCTCGCAGACCGGCGGCGCCTTCAGCGGCGCCCGGGCCGGTGACGAGGTCACCGACCACGGCATGCTCTACGGGCTGACCCGCAAGGTCGTCGAGGCGCGTGGCAAGGAATTGTTCGGACAGCTCGACCTCGACGGCCTCTGGGAGCGGATGCCGCGCAACATGTCGGGCGGACAGAAGCGCCGGCTCGACATCGTGATGGGGCTGATCCACGAACCCTCGCTGGTCTTCCTCGACGAGCCCACCACCGGCCTCGACCCGCAGGCGCGCGCCAATCTGTGGCAGCACATCGCCGACCTGCGCAGCCGCCGCGGCGCCACGGTCTTCCTGACCACGCACTACCTCGACGAGGCCGATGCCCTCTCGGACCGCATCGTCATCATCGACAAGGGCCGGATCGTCGCCAGCGACACCGCCGACAACCTCAAGGACCGGGTCGCCGGCGATCTGGTCGACCTAGAGATCGCCCAGGACGGCCCGCTCGCCACCGCGGCCCGCAAGCTGGAGACGATCACCGAGCAGGGCACCGCGGTGGAGGTCGAGGGCAATCACGTCCGCGCCCGGGTACGCCGCGCGGGTCGCGCCGTACCGGGTCTGTTGCGGGAGCTCGACGGCGCCGGCATCACCCTCGAGTC
>JASLCW010000077.1 GCA_030151765.1 Marmoricola sp. | reverse complement strand
TCGCAGTCGTAGGCCTCGCGGCGCTCCTCGGGCTTCATCGACGGCAGGATCACGCCGGTGGTGATCCCCAGGAAGTGGTGGATGCGGCCCATCCACTCCGCGTGGTACTTGGCGAGGTAGTCGTTGACCGTGACGACGTGGACGCCCTTGCCCTCGAGGGCGTTGAGGTAGGCCGGAAGGGTCGCGACCAGGGTCTTGCCCTCACCGGTCTTCATCTCGGCGATGTTGCCGAGGTGCAGCGCGGCGCCACCCATGACCTGGACGTCGAAGTGACGCTGTCCGAGCACGCGGCGAGCAGCCTCACGGACCGTGGCGAAGGCCTCCGGCATGAGGTCGTCGAGGTCCTCGCCGTCCGCGAGGCGCTTGCGGAACTCGTCCGTCATGCCCCGCAACTCGTCGTCGGACATCGCCGTGAAGTCGTCCTCGATGGCGTTGACCGCCTTGGCGATGCCTTCGAGCTGGCGGAGGATCTTGCCCTCTCCGATGCGGAGGAGCTTGTCGATGATCACTGGCACCCGGTCACTCTACCGAGCAGTGTTCAACGGCCCGATTCTTGGCGCTCGTCGTAGGCAGCAAAGGCCGCCGCCCGCTCGTTGTCGATCTTGCGCCCAAGCCCGTAGGCAGTGAACCACAACGCCGCGAACAGGCCGCCCACGAAGAACATCAGCGGGGTCAGCAAGCCCAGCGCGATGGCACCCCCCTGCAGCACGTGCCCGATCGGGTACGCCGATTCGCGCCGCAGCATGCCGGCGACCAGCACGCACAGGACGGCAACGCCGAGGCCGAGCGAGAGTGCCAGCACGGGGCGAACGTCGCCGATCGCGATCATCACCGGGGTGGACAGTGCGATGGCGATCGCTTCGAGGGTCAGCACGGCCGCGCACATGCCGCGGCGCGGCGACTTGTCGCGCTCGTCGGTCACTTGCGGCCTCCCAACAACGCCCTGGCCTCGCCGACCGTGACGACGGACCCGGTCACCAGCACCGCGCCGGAGCTGAGCGCGTCGTTGCTGTCGGACTCGGCGAGCGCGGCGGCGGCGTCGATCGCGTCGCCCAGGATCGGGACCACGCTGACCCGGTCCTCGCCGAACACCTCACGGGCGATGACGGCGAGCTGGTCGGCGCGCATCGACCGGTCGGTGGAGTTCTGGGTGACCACGACGTGCGACAGCAGGGGCTCGAAGGCGGCGAGGAGGCCCTCCGCGTCCTTGTCCCCCATCACGCCGATGACACCGACGAGCGGTTCGAACTGGAAGGAGTCCTCGATCGCGGCGGCGGCGGCCTCGGCGCCGTGCGGGTTGTGGGCGGCGTCGAGCACGATCGTGGGGCTGCGCCGGACGACCTCGAGACGTCCGGGCGAGGTGACCTCTGCGAAGGCCGCCCGGACGATGTCGTCGCCGAGCGGCTCGTCCTGTCCTGCGCCGGACCCCGCTCCGACGAACGCCTCGACCGCGGCCAGCGCCGCGGCGGCATTCTGCGCCTGGTGCGCGCCGTACAGCGGCAGGAACAGGTCGTCGTACCGGCCGCGGAGGCCCTGGAGGGTGATGACCTGACCGCCGACGGCGGGCGCGCGGGTGACGACGCCGAACTCCAGGCCTTCGCGGGCGACGGTGGCGCCGACCTCGGCTGCCCGCTCGAGGAGCACCGCGGCGACGTCGGCGCTCTGCTGCGCGAGGATCGCGACCGCACCGGGCTTGATGATCCCGGACTTCTCACGGGCGATCTCCACGGCGGTGCCGCCGAGGTAGTTGGCGTGGTCGATCGAGATCGGCGTGACCACGGCCACGTCGGCATCGATGACATTGGTGGCGTCCCACGAACCGCCCATGCCGACCTCGACGACCGCCACGTCGACGGGAGCGTCGGCGAAGGCGGCGTACGCCATGCCGACGACGGTCTCGAAGAAGCTGAGCGGGTGGTCCTCGGCCTGGTCGACCAGGTGGGTGTAGGGCGCGATGTCGTTGAAGGCCCGCACGAACGCCTCGTCGTCGAGCGGCTCGCCGTCGATGCTGATCCGCTCGCTCATCTTCTCGACGTGCGGGCTGGTGAACCGGCCGGTGCGCAGCTCGAGGCCTCGCAACAGCGCGTCGATCATCCGTGAGGTCGACGTCTTGCCGTTGGTGCCGGTCAGGTGGATCGACCGGTAGGCCCGCTGCGGGTCGCCGAGCAGCTCGGTGAACGCCTGGATCCGGTCGAGCGAGGGCTCCAGGCGGGTCTCGGGCCAACGGGACAGCAGGGCATCCTCGGCCTCGGCGACGGTCTCGGCTGGGCGCGCTTCAGGGTCAGTCATGGCGCACAGAGTCTATGGTGTGCGCCGGGGAGGGGGAGAAAGCGTGCGCGGACGATCACGTGGGGTGGCGGGCCTGCTGGCCGTCGTCGCGATGCTGGCTGCCGCCTGTGGTGGCAACGACTCGGCGGCCAAGCCGGAGGCAGCGCCGAGCGAGGCACCCCTGATCCCCGAGGCCAGCGCGTTGCCGACGACCCTGCCCAGCGACGTGGTCGCCGGCGAGATGCAGGACCTCGCCAAGCTGGCCGAGCGACTGGCCCAACAGCTCCCCGTCCAGAGGCGACCCGAGGCGATCCGGGTGAGCGGGAGCGACTCCGTGTGGCGGCCGGGGTCGGCGTACAACGGGGTCTTCGCGGACCCCGACATCGTCCGGTACGACGGCCGCTGGTTCGCCTATGCCACCAACACCTCCCACGTCCGGCTACCGACCCTGACCTCGCGGGACCTGAGGACCTGGACGCCGCTGGGCACGAGCGGCGGTGGCCGGATCGACCCGCTGACGCCCGCGAGCTGGGTCCGCAGTGGCGACGGCGGCAAGGATCTGTGGGCGCCCGGTGTCGACAAGGTGGGCGACGGTTGGACCGCCGCCTACGCCGCACCGGCGGGCACCCAGGGCGGACAGCGCCACAACTGCATCGGGCTCTCACGCGGCCCGTCGCCTGCTGGTCCGTTCCGTCCCGTGGGCGAGCCCATCTGCTACGGCGAGGCCCAGCTGGGGGTGATCGACCCGGACGTCTTCGTCGATGAGCACCAGGTCCCGTGGCTGCTGTGGAAGTTCTCCGGGGTCGTCAACCGGCGACCCGCCGGGTTGTTCATCCGGCAGCTCAACGCCGAGGGCACCGGGTTCGCCGAGGGTTCGCAGACCCGCGAGCTGCTCACCCTCGCCAAGGCGTGGGAGGGCGACACCATCGAGAACCCGAGCATGGTGCAGTTCCGCGGCGTCACCTATCTCTTCTATTCGGGGAACTCGTGGGAGCGGGCGTCCTATGCGACCGGCTATGCCATCTGTGCCGGCCCGGAGGGTCCGTGCGTCCGACAGAACGGCGGGGACCCGATCATGTCGACGCAGAACACCGGACGACTCGGCCCCGGCGGGGCGAGCGCGTTCGTCGACCACAAGTCGCTGCGGCTGATCTATCACGCCTGGGACCAGGTCGGTCACCAGCGGCAGATGCACATCGCCAGCCTGTGGCAACGCGACAACGGGACCCTTGAGGTCATCGACCCCGGCTGAGCCCGTCCCTGGTGCCCCCGGCCCGGTTGACCTGCATTCGCATCCAGCCTGCGACCTGCCACATCGTCGGCTCGGCGGCGTCGAAGACGTCGGGATGGCGCCAGTAGCCGTGGATCTGGCCGACATAGCGCGTGGCGACGACCTCGACCCCAGCCTCTGCAAGCAGCAGCGCGAGGTGCTCGCCCTCGTCGCGCAGCGGGTCGTGCTCGGACGTGGTGATCAGGGTCGGGGGCAGGTCGCCGAGCCGCGTCGAGAGCAGAGGTGCCAGGTCAGGGTCTGTCAGGTCGGCGGGCGCAGCGGCGTACTGCTGCCAGTACCAGGCCGCCTCACTCGGATCGAAGCCGTCCGCCGCGGTCCGATAGGAGTCGAAGCTCGCCGTCGGGTCCAGGAACGGATAGATCAGTACGACGCCCGCGAACCGCTCCGGTGCTCGCAGTGCCGCCACCAGCGCGAGATTGCCGCCAGCGCTGTCACCGTGCGCGAAGGTCGGCAGGTCG
>JASLCW010000048.1 GCA_030151765.1 Marmoricola sp. | reverse complement strand
CGGGAGTAGGTGAAGTCCTTCTCCTTGCACTCGTCCTCGGTGTACTTCGGGTCGAGGAAGACCGGGTTCTCGAACGACAGCTGCATCGTCTTCGAGAAGTCCTCGATCGGGGAGATCTCCTCGAAGATCTCGTGGAGGCCCGACTTCTCCGAGACGTCCTCGCCGGCGGCGCGGCGCTCGGCCACGCGCTCGGTCCACTTCTCGTTGCCGACGAGCCAGTCGAAGCTGTCGGTCTGGAGAGCGAGGAGCTGCGGAACCTCAAGCGGTTCGGCAATCTTGGCGAAGGAGATTCGGCGGGGTGCGGCGATGGACTTGGGGCGCTTGGCGGCCAAGAGGGGTCCTTCCGAGGCTCACTGTGTGGCAGGCGGCACCCACCACAAACCGGCCACCGGACAGGCCAGACGCATTTGAGGGCGCACGCGAAAGATCATCGTACCCCACAGGCACAACTCAGTACAACAGTCAACCCTGCTGGGCTCGACCACACGGGAGCCACCGGAGCTGCTGTCGGTTCGCACACTATGGGCCACGTGCCGCGTCCGGGTCAAGCAGGCTGTCCGGAGCGTCGGTCGTCAGCTTGTCTGGAGGTTGTCCACCAGCCACTTGCCACCCTGCTTGACCATCGAGACCTTGACCCGGTCCTTCAGCACGCAGGGGCATTCCTGCTGCTTCGGCCCGGCTTTGTGCACGACGGTCTGGTCGGCGAAGACGAGGACGTTCACGCGCTCGGCACTGGCGTCCATGACCGCGGTGGCGTTGACCGCGGCGGTCACGATCGTCTTGGTCTGCGCGACGGCCGAGGCGGCGCCGTTCTTGCTCGCGGTCAGCAGGTTGAAGTTGTCGGTGAAGACCTTGGCGTAGGCCGGCGTGAGATAGGTGAGGTCGTTCTTGAGGTCGGCGTCCATCGTCTCCCACGAGTAGCCGAGGAGGACGCCGACGGCGGTGCGGGCCGCGGCTGAGGCCTCGTCGCGGGCACTGCCCACGGCCGCCTCGTCCTTGTGGTGCGACTGGACCAGCGCCCAGACGAAGACGCCGACGTTGACGACCAGGAGCAGCGCGGCGGCGATGACCAGGGTCCGCATCGGCGAAGACGGGGCCTTCGCTGCGGGCACGGCGCTCGAGGGAGCCGTCACCGTCTCCCCCGCGGCAGGCACGGCGGGTGCGGTCACGACCGGCAGCGAGGCGTCGTACGCCGCCCGGCGCTCCGGGTTGAGCAGCGTCTCCGCGGCATCGTTGAGCTTGGCGAACTCGGGCGAGCCCGGCCCGGCCTTGCGGGTACGCCGGCGCCACGCCTTGCTGATCGTGGCCGCGTCGGCGGAGCGCTCGACGCCGAGGAGTTCGTAGAGATTCGTCTCGTCCGTCATTGGCTCTGGCTCCCTGAGACCTCCGGGGGGAGACCGTCGACCAACCAGGCCGAGCC
The DNA here is from genome assembly GCA_030151765.1 of Marmoricola sp. Classification (GTDB taxonomy): domain Bacteria; phylum Actinomycetota; class Actinomycetes; order Propionibacteriales; family Nocardioidaceae; genus Marmoricola. The sequence goes on along the minus strand of JASLCW010000048.1, from coordinate 7,646 downwards.
GATCTTCTTGAGGGTCACCGTCCACCGGAAGTGCAGCGCCTTGGAGCTCCCGTTGACGCCCGCGTCGTGCGCCACCAGCACCGTGGCGGAGTCGGAATCGATGTCGCTGACGCCGGCGTACACGATGCGGCCGGTGGGCGCCTTGGCGCCCTTGGCGACCTGCTGTGCGGTCGGCTGCGTGGCCGTGAAGACCTGACCGATCACCGACTTCACCTGGGCGAAGTCTGCTTTGCCCTTGGTGGTCAGCATGGCCTCGATGCGGGACTGGTACTGATCCGCGGTGGGCGCCTGGAAGTCGTCCATGCGGAGCGCGAACTGCTCCGCCGCGGCAACGGCGGCGGACCGGTCCGAGTCCTGCGAGGTGCCGGTGCTCGCGTCGCTACGGGAGTGCAGACCCCACACGACGAAGGCGACGATCCCCGCGATCTCGGCAGCCAGGAGCGCCGCGATCGCCACCAGTGCGGTGGTGCGCTTGGAACTGGAGCTCAAGAACTCACCCCTGCGAAAGCAGGGCCGGCTGGAGCAGCATCCACTTCCACGCGTCCTTTCCGTACAGTTCCGGCGCCTGCGCCGAGGACATCTCCACCGGCGCGTGGTTCGCGCCCGTGGCCCAGGTCAGGTGCCCCGTCTTGACATCGTACGAGGCCACCGGTGCGCGGTAGTTGTTGGCCACCCGGGGTGCCATCTGCGCGCCACGGGCGGCGAGGTGGCCCGAGGTGTCGGTACAGCCGGCGGTCATGTCCATCGGCAGGTCCTTGAGATCCCCGGTGCCGGGCTTGCCGTCGTAGACGGAGCCGTCGTTGGCACCGGGCGAACGGACCTGGTTCTTGTGGTAACCGCTGTTGTTGTTCGAGTCGCAGATGTTGGGCACCTGCTGCAGGACCAGCCCGAAGCGGGCGTCGTACGGCGCCGGGTAGACGCCCTTCTTGTCCGGGTCGGTCGGGTTCGTCGGGTTGCCCGGGTTGTCGAGCTGCACCGCGGAGAAGCTGCCCGCGACCATGTAGGGGTACAGCACCAGGATCTGACGTACACCGGGCAGCCGCGCGTAGGTGATCTTGCCCGTGGTCAGCAGGTTGGAGACCAGGCGCCCCAGGTCGACCTGGTTCTGCTCGAGGAAGGTGCGCAGCTCCGTGGCCGTCGCCGATCCGCTCTCGATGACCTCACGCAGCTGCTTGTCGTGGCCGGCCAGGGTGTCGGTGAAGAGCGACAGGTCGCGGGAGAAGCTCTTGATCGCGGAGGTCTCCGCCACCTGGGTCTTGAGGACCGTGTTGGAGTCCCGGATCAGGGCCGTGGTGGTGTCGAAGTTGTCGTTCGCGGTGCGGATGAACGAGGTCGAGGTGTCGATGATCTTCGACAACGCCGGGCCAGTGCCGTGGAAGGCGTCACCGAGCGAGCTCACGACGGTCTGCAGCTTGTCCTTCGGCACCGACTGGACCAGCGCATCGAGGTTGGTCAGCAGCTCGGTCGTGGAGACCGGCGTCACCGTGTCGGCGGTCGCGACGACCGAACCGTCCTTGAGATAGGGCTGACCGTCGCTCTTCGGCTCGAGGTCGATGTACTGCTCACCGACCGCGGAGCGGTTCGCGACCACGGCGATCGTGTCCGCCGGGATCTTCTTCTGGCTGTTGTCGATCGAGAGCACCGCGGTGACACCCTCGCGGGTCAGCACCATGTCCGTGACCAGGCCGACGTTGACGCCGCGGTAGTCGACCTCGGCACCGGTGAAGATGCCGCCCGACTGCGCGAGCTGGACGTTGACCTTGTACTTGGTGTTGAAGAAGAGGTCACCGAGCTTCGCGTACTTCGCGCCGACGAAGGAGACGCCCAGCAGCGTGATGATCACGAAGACCATCAACTGCTTCTTGGTACGTGAGGTGATCACGAGTAGACCCCCTGGAGAAGCAGGCGACCGGCACCGGCCAGGCCCTCGAGGTGCGTCATCGCCTCATCGACCTTCTTCTTGTCGTAGCCCGGAGCGGGTCGGCCCAGGCCGAGACCGGCGAGCAGGCCGGCCAGGCCGCCCTGCGGCTGCGGTTCGGTCGTCGGCGAAGCACCGGGCTCGGTGAGCCCCGGGGTCGCCGTACTGCCGGTCGCATTGGACAGGGCACCGAGGACGCTGCCGAGCAGGTTCTTCACCTCGTTGATCGCATTGGCCTCGGCGGCCGGGTCGAGCGTCCCGGCCGTGCCGCCCTTGCGGTTGTTGCCGGTGAGCCCGTTGCCGCCGATCGCGGTGCCGTCGGCACAGAGCGGCGTGCTGGACAGGCCCGGGACGGTGCAGATCTGCTCGATCACACCCTGCAGCGCGAAGCACTGCTGTCCGGCCGCCTCCGGCAGGTTGCCGCACAGCATGGAGGCCAGGCCGGGGAGAGTCGTCGGCGGCAGGCCGAGACCCTTCGCCAGGGTGTTCAGGTCGAGGTCGAGCGAGGCGTTCAGGTTGACGTAGTCGCCGATGTGCAGGTTCTTGGCCACCTGCGGGCTGCCACCGACCGCGGCATCGAGGAAGGGATAGGTCAGCACCACCTGGAAGGACTTCGGCAGGTCCTGGCCCGCGTTGGCGAAGGCGGTCAGCACCGGCGCCAGCGAGCTGAGGCTGTCGATGGTGGACTGCTTCGACGCCTTGATCACCCGGACGCCGACATTGCTGAGCTTGCCGAGAGCGCCGAGCAGCTTGCGCAGATCCGCTCGCTGGGTGTTGACCGAGCGGAGCGCGCTGGGCAGGTCGGCCAGCGTCTGCTTGATGGTGCCGTCCTGCTGGCGCAGCGACTTGGCCAGCCGGTCGACATGGTCGAGAGCGCCGACGATCTGCGTCTTGTTGGCGTTGAGCACACCCATGAAGGAGTGGATCTGGTCGAGCACGGCGCGGACATCCTGCTCGCGGCCGCCGACGGCGGTGTTGAGCTCGCCGGCGATCTGCTTGATCTGCTCGACGCCACCGCCGTTGAGGAGCGCGGCGAGCGCGGAGAAGACCTCTTCGACCTCGGGATTGCGGCCGGTCTGGGCCAGCGGGATCGTGCCGTTGTCCTGCAACATCTCGGCGCTGGGCTCGGCGGGACGCTTGAGGTTGATGAACTTCTCACCGAGGAGGCTGGTCTGGTCGATCGTGGCCTGTTCGTTGACCGGGATCTGCATCGACCGCGGCACTTCGACGGTCACGTCTGCGACATAGCCGTTGAGCTTGATGTCGGTGACCTTGCCGACGGTGACGTCGTCGACCTTCACGGTCGACTGGGGCACCAGGTCGAGGACATCGCGGAACTGCAGGTGCAGCTTCAGCGGATTGCTGCCGACATCGGCACCACCCGGCAGCGGGATGTCATAGACCGAGCAGCCGGTCAGCGCGACCATGCCGGCCACGGCGGCGAGCAGGATGCGGGCCACCGGACGACGGCGGGAGACGAAAGTCTTCATCGTCGTCATCGCGTCACTCCCACGAGGCCGGCGAGAGTGGGATCGAAGTCGTTGACAGGCCGCGGCACGCTCGCGCCGAGGGGCGCCGTACGACGGCTGGTGCCGCTGCGCGCGGCCGCGCCCTTGTTGTTCGCGGAGGCCGCCGGCGAACCGAGGTTCGCGAAGGGGCAGTTGTTTCCGAGAACGCCGCCAAGGATGCCGCAGAGCACCGCGCCCGGATTGCTGGTCAGCTGCGCGACCGACTCGCCGAAGTCCGCTCGGGTGTCGAGCGTGCCCACGTTGGGGTCGTAGGCGAGCGCCAGGTTGTTCAGCGCCACCGGGCCGTACTTCAGCGTCTTGTCCAGCGCACCGCGGTTCTTCACGATCGTGTTGGAGATCCGGGTCAGCCCCTTGATGTTGCGGGTGAGCAGCGTGCGGTTGTCGTGCACGAAGCCGCGAACCTGGGTCAGTGCCGTGGACAGGTTCTCGAGGGCGGTGCCCAGCGCCTGACGGTCACCGGCCAGCATCGAGGAGCCGGACTGCAGCGACTGGGCGAACTTGCGCACCGTGCTGTCGTTCTTCGCCAGCGTGTTCACGAACTTCTCGACCTCGGCCGAGGCGCCGAAGAGCTGGTCCTTGTTGTCGGCCAGGGTCGAGGTCAGCTTGCTGACGCTCTGGATCGTCTGGTTGAACTTGACGCCCTGACCACCGAAGTTGGCCGCCGTGTTGGTGAGCAGGCGGGTCAGCGCGCCGACACCGTTCTTGCCCGGCTTGTTGGCGCCGTTGGGCCCGAGGGCGATGTCGAGCTGGTTGAGGTTGCCGAAGATCTGGTCGAGCTCGAGCGGCGTACCCGTGCGGTCGAGACCGAGCTTGGCGTTGTCCGCCAGCGCCGGGCCGCCCCGGTACGCCGGGCTCAGCTGGATGAAGCGGTCACCCACGATCGACGGCGAGACCACCAGGGCCTTCGCGTCGGCGGGAACCTTGTACTTCGAGTCGTAGGAGAACTTCACCCGGACGAAGGTGCCCATCGGGGTGATCGAGTCGACCTGGCCCACGTGCACACCGAGGATCTTGACGTCGGAGCCCTGGTAGACCGAGATCGTCCGCGGGAAGTCGGCGGTGACGTACTTCTTGCCGCCGTGCGGGATGACGACCCACACGAGGGCGACCACGATCGCCACCGCGGCCACGACCGCGAGGAGAGGATTGATCCGCTTGAAGATGTTCACTGCTTGACGCTCACCTTCGGCGTACCGATCGGCGGGAAGTTGCCGATCCAGTTGTCGAACCAGGGGCCATTGCCGAGCGTGCCGGTGAAGACCCGGTAGAAGGGCTCGAGCAGCCGCAGGCTGTCGTCGAGGTTCGACTGGTTCTTCAACAAGACGTCCACGACACCACTCAGATTCTGAAGGGCGGGCTTGAGGTCGGCGCGCGACTGCTTGACGAGCCCCGTGAGCTGCGTCGACAGATTGCCCGTCGAGACCAGGAGGCGGTGGATGGCCTCGCGGCGGGCGACCAGCGCCTGCAGCAGGACATCGCTGTCCTTCATCAGGGACACGATGTCCTGATCACGGTTCGCCGCGATCGCGGAGACCTTCTTGAGGTTGCGCAGCAGGGTGTTGATCTGCCCTTTGCGCGCGGCCAGGTTCTCGGAGAGCTTGCCGACACCGGTCAGGGCGTCGCGGAAGGACTGCGGCGTCGTGGCGGTCGCATCGGCCAGCGTGTTCAGCGACTTGCGCAGCTGCGGCAGGTTGATCTCCTGGGCGCGTTCGGCCAGGCCGGTGAAGGCCTGGACGACGTCGTACGCGGACTTCGTCCGCTGATAGGGAATCGTGCTGCCCTCGGAGAGCTGACCCGGTCCGGCCGGGTCGAGTGCGAGGAACATCGCTCCGAGCAGGGTCTTCACCTTGATCTCGGCACCGGTCTGGGTGCCGAAACGCGAGTTCGTCTTGATCTTGAAGCCGACCCGGACGTATCCGTCCTTGAGGTCGATCGAGGTCACCTTGCCGACGCGGACGCCGGCGATGCGGACCTCGTTGCCCTTCTGCAGGCCCGAGGAGTCCTGGAAGGTGGCGTAGTAGGTGTCGCCGCCACCGATCAGCGGCAGGTCGCCGGCCTTGAAACCGGCGAGCAGCAGCAGCGCCAGTACGACGAGGCTGACGGCGCCGACGATGACGGGATTGCGCTCACGGAATGGTTTGCTCATGCGGCCCACCTCGTCCCTCGGTGGCCTGCCTGAGATGCGTTCATCGTTCCCTCGCTGCGCTCGCTCATGAGACGGAGCACCTCTTCGCAATGGCGGCGTAGTTGATGCTCAGGTGCGGCGACTTCGAGTCGAGACCGAGGGGGATGTTCACCACGAGGTTGCACATGTAGAAGTTGAAGAAGGAGCCGTAGATCGCCGTACGGCCGATCTTGGTGAGCTTGATCGGCAGGATCTGCAGCGCGCTGTCGATGTCCTTGCGTCCCTTGTTGAGGTTCGTCGCGACCCGGCGCAACTCCTTGACGTCCTTGACGAAGGCCGGCCGCAGTCCCTGCGTGAGGTTCGCGGTCTGGTCGGTCAGCTTCGACACGGCGTCGAGCGGGTTGAGCAGTGCGTCACGATCCTCCTTGAGGCCGTGGATGAAGGACTGCAACTGCGTGATCAGGTTGTTGAGCTGACCGTCGCGGCTGCCGATGGTGACCAGCACAGAGTTGAGGTTGTCGATCAGCGAGCCGATCACCTGGTCGCGATTGGCCAGTGTGTTCGTCAGCGACGCGGTGTCCTGGAGCAGGCCCTGCAGGTTGCCGCCCTCGCCCTGGAAGACCTGGATGATCTCGTAGGAGAGCTGGTTGATGTCGCCCGGCGTCAGCGCGGTGAAGAGCGGCTGGAAGCCGTTGAAGAGCGTGGTGAGGTCAAGCGCCGGCTGGGTGCGCGCGATCGGGATCGTCGCGTCGCTCGCCAGGCGCGCGGTGTTGCCGACGCCCTGATTGATCGAGATGTAACGCTGACCGACCAGGTTGCGGTAGCGGATGTCGGCCTGCGAGCTCTGCGTCACCGTGGCACTGGTGGCGACCGAGAAGGTCACCTTGGCCTGGTTGGTGTCGTAGATCTGGATGTCCTTCACGCTGCCGACCCGGACACCCGCGATGCGGATGTCGTCACCCTTGGTCAGGCCGGTCGCGTCGCTGAAGATCGCGCTGTACGTCCGGCTGCTCTGGAAGGTCATGTTGCCGATCAGCACCGCGAGTACGCCGGTGGCCAGTGCGGTGACGACCAGGAAGATCATCAGCTTGACCAGGTCGACACTCGTCTTCTTGTCCAAAAGGCTCATCGGACCTCCTCCGTCGGTCCGAAGGAGCCCTGACGCTGCACCGTTGATTCGCTCGCAAGCTCGCTCATCGGGCACTCACCTCCGTACCGGCTGCGACCGGAGCGAAGAGCAGGCCAGTGACATCGGGGACGTCCTTCGCGTCGACACCCAGGGCCGGCGCGGTCAGCGCGGCGATCAGGGCCTTCTGTGCGGGCGTGCCGGCGTTCATCTGGGCGATGCGGCCGAAGCCGGTGGCGGGACGCTGCCCGTCGTCGCGGCCCAGGGTGCCGCCGTTGTCATCGACACCGTCGACGAAGTTCGGGAACTTGTAGAACGGATAGGTCGCCTTGCCGTTCTTCATGACCTTCTCGCCCAGGATGTTCGGGTACTGATAGGGCGGGTTCGGGTTGTTGAGCCCCAGGCAGACCGGCGGATTCTTCGCGCCGAGCACGGGCTTGTCGTGGATGTTGTAGCCACGCGGCTGCTTCGGCAGGACGGCCAGCTTGATGTGGAAGGTGAAGTTGCGGAAGGTCGACGCCAGACGCGGGGTGATGTTGGACATGCCGCGCAGGAAGCAGGAGTACTCCGGCGAGTAGGTCTCGAGCAGCTTGGCGATCGGAACGGTCACCTTGCCCAGCTCGATCAGGTTGTCGCCGTTGGTGTCGAGGAAGCCCCGGGCGGTGTCGGAGAAGGACCGCGCCTCCTGCAGGAAGGTGCGCAGCGCGCCCTGCTTCTGCTTGAGGGTGTTGGTGGTCTTCACCGTGTTGCGCAGCGTGTTCGCGAGCTGCGGCATCACGCTGGCGTAGGTGTCGCTGACCTTGGAGAGCTGACCGAGGTCGTTGACCAGGGCGGGCACCTGCGGGTTGAGCTTGGTCAGGTAGTCCTTCAACGTCACGATCGTCTGTCCGAGCTGCTCGCCCTTGCCCTCGAAGGCCGTCGCCAGCGCCTTCAGCGTGTAGTTGAGCT
>JASLCW010000034.1 GCA_030151765.1 Marmoricola sp. | reverse complement strand
GCCCGCGGCGCCTCCGGGAGCGGGCAGCGACAACCCTGTGCCAGACGCTGCGGACGCGTCGCCGCCCACCCCGGGGTAGCCGGCGCCGCCACCTCCGCCGGCCACCGCCAAGGGCTGGTAATCCGGCCCGACCTGCCGGTAGAGGTAGCTGCCACCGCCACCGCCCTGCCCGCGCCCTCCACCGGTGTCGGTCGTGTCGACGCCGGCACCGCCGACGACGATGAAGAGCGTCTCACCGGGCGTGACGGCGAGCTGGTCGGTACCGAACTCGGCACCGGCGCCGCCCGCGTACGTGTAACTGGGAAAGACGATGTCAGGGTCCCCGGGCGACATACCCGGGTACGTCTGCTCCGGGATGATGAAGCTGCCACCGGATGCCCCGGCGATGACGGCGCTCATCTTGCTGACACCCACAGGCACCGTGAACGTCTGGACGGCTCCGGTGTAGGCGAAGGTGGCGCTGGTTCCCGGACAGGCAGGATCTGTCGGAGTCGCGTGAGCGGGCGCAACACTCAGGGCACTGCCAGCCAGAGCAGCCGCAACAGCTGCGGCAAGACGGACGCCACCTCGTGCTGTCGGCCGGCAGGAGCGCGTGGGCGTGGTCGAGGTCGTGGACATTGAGATGGCCTTCCAGGTGGTGCGTCGCAGCGGAAGGGTCCCCGAGTGCACGTGCGTGGTGATGTGTGAGCGGTTGAGGTGAAGCCGGCACCTCAGGTCCCCGTGACCGAGATCGGCCAGACGATGACGAACCTGAACAAAAGCTCTCGTCTCTCGTCCATGGCGATGGCACGGTTGGCGACCGCCTCTTCGAGATCACCCGTGGGTGCTGAGTCCGTGGGATTCCGGCGTACGCTCAAAGGCGAGGAAGCATTCGTTCGCGGAGGCCGTCATGGAGGTCATCCTTCTCTTCATCTTTGCGCTGATCGCACTCGTCGTCGGCGGAGTCGCGTCGAGCGTGAGAGTGGTCAAACAGATCGAGCGCGGCGTCGTCTTCCGTCTGGGCCGCGCACAACAAGAAGTACGTCGTCCCGGCCCCGCCTTCCTGATCCCGGGGGTCGACCGGATGCGGCGCGTCAACATGCAGGTCATCACCATGCCGGTGCCGGCGCAGGACGGCATCACCCGCGACAACGTGACCGTGCGTGTGGATGCCGTCGTGTACTTCCGGGTGATCGATCCGATGAAGGCAGTCATCGAGGTGCAGGACTACGAGTACGCCATCTCCCAGGTGGCACAGACCTCGCTGCGCTCCATCATCGGCAAGAGCGAACTCGACGACCTGCTCTCCGACCGCGAACGCCTCAACCAGGGCCTCGAAGTCATGCTCGACTCCCCCGCCTCCCCCTGGGGAATCGAGATCGACCGCGTCGAGATCAAGGACGTCGCCCTCCCCGAAGCAATGAAGCGCTCCATGTCGCGCCAGGCGGAGGCCGAGCGCGAACGCCGGTCCCGCGTGATCACCGCCGAGGGTGAGTACATGGCATCCAAGAAGCTCTCCCAGGCAGCAGCCGCGATGACCGCGACGCCCGGTGCCCTGCAGTTGCGCCTGATGCAGACGATGGTCGAGGTGGCCGCCGAGCGGAACTCCACCCTGGTGTTGCCGTTTCCCGTCGAGTTGCTCCGGTACTTCGAAGCCGCCGCGCACGCGGTGGATCCTGGGGTGCCTCCAGCGAGCGCCCCGGAGAGTGCCGCCAGCGACCACGCGGTGCCTGGTCCAGGAGCCTGACCCGCGACGACTCCGGACGGCGCGGCCGATCTCGCCCACTCCTCCCACCGACAAGGGCCTTCGGTCAGTGCGGTGCTACGGAGCTCCAAGGATCACTGCCTACCCTGGCACCGCTCCTCGATATCAGCGATCACAAGACGCCTCTTCTTGCTCGGTTCTCCATCCATGGCCGCGACCTTGTTGGCTAGATCGACGAGGTCGCCAAGGTCGCCGTCCTCTGCCGCGAGCCGACGCCAGACGGCATCCGTGTCGAGCTCGATCAAGGCTGCCAGTTCTTCGTCCACAACCTGGTGCTTGGTCTCAACGTCTGCGACGAGCTGACGAAGCAGGAGTGCCTCATTGTCGGAGACCTTGGGTTCTGCGTTGATCACCAACCATGCGACCCACAGCATCAATTGTGGGTGTCGAGTCCTTTCGGACAACCGATCGGCAAGCTCCTGGACCCGCGCCTCCTCACGGAAGACCGCGCGTGCGTGTCTCCCGGCGATCTGCGTCGTATAACGGTTGACCACTACCGAGAGAGGCACCCCTACGAGGGGAATCCCGATCTTGATCAGGTTGCGCTGCAGCAGGTACTTCCCTACGACCGGCAGTGCCTTGGTCGCTTGCAGCACCTTGCCCGAGAAGACCCGCTTGATCACGGGACGCATCAAGGCAGGCACGGTCTTGACGACGCCTTCGCGAGCCAGCTCACCACTCTTGATGGTGAATGCCACCCGAATGAGCTTCCATAGATCGTCCGGATCGGCCAAGTCCAGCGGAACGCGATAGAGAACGGCGATGTCATGCGCGAGTCGCAGCTGAAGTTGGGTGGTGTAGACGACGTCCACCATCACGGTGGCGAGCGCCGCTGGGACCGTCGCTGGTGAGGCACCCCCTGCCGATCCGATCGTTGCGACAACTGCACCGGTGTATGCGCCGGCCGAGAGTCCTCCCTCGATCGCGGCGTACCGCGCCGCCATCTTGATCCTCTGATCAACTATCGCGTCTGCCGGGATTCCCTTGTACTTCTCCTGGAAGTACTGCCAGTCGACCTTGTCGGCGTAGGTAACGACCGAGAAGGTCAGGAGCTTGGTGAACCAATTGCCGGACTTGATGTCGTCGCCGCTGAGCTGCCTCACGAACTCCCGGACCTCGGCACGTTCTCGCTCGACATGCGCACGGGTTAGGTCATCGTCCTCAGAGGAGCTGACCAATCCCGACGATTCCTCAGCCACTGGCTCTCCTTGCGGTCGTGACGGCGATTCACCGGACAGTATCCAAGACCTCCGACGCGGTTGCTTCGACAACGACGCGGCTCGATCATCGTCACCCTGAGGCACGGGTCCCGACACTTCTAGCTAGGCAGCCGTGTCCCGCCCGCCATCGGACATGCTGGCTACGTGAGCAGGGAATGCGACCACGATGCGATCCTCGCGGGCTATCGCCACAGACAGGTCGCGAGCCGGGAGCAGGCGATTTACGACGCCTACACCGACACGCACGCCGATCAGCTCATGGCGCAGATGCTCGATGACACCGTTCTGCCGGACTCGGCTTGGGAGAAGGTCGTGATCGCCGCACACATAGGCGAATTCGCGGGGGCAGCAGGGGACGCAGCCCTACGCCGTAAGATCGCCGTGTCCGGGCTTGGGACCACCGATCTTCGGTGCGCATCACTGCTCGCCGTAGCCAAGCGCGACGGGAAGGACGCCACGCCGGACCTGACGGCGGCGCTCTCCAGCACAAGCGCAGCAGTCAAGGACTACGCGTCATCGGCCTGGCTGGCGCCGGAGACGACCGCGCTTGGGACCAGGTGTTCGGGTACTTGCCGGCGGTGCTGCGACGTAAGCAGCGGTCAGCTTTCCAGTCGGAGGCGGCCATGGCCGTCGCGTACCTGGCTCAACACGCCGCCGATCCCGACCGACGTTCACAACTCGTCGCTTTCATTCGCGAGCATTGGGAGGCGATCAACGAAGCCCAGTGGTTCGCCAGCCTGTGGCCCGAGGCCGCCCCGGACGGTCCTGACCAGGACTCCGTCCCGACCCCCGAAACCGGAGCGATACGAGCGTGGGTGCGCCACCCACTCTTCAAGCCCATGGGCCCACCCAAGACGTGACCACTGGGCCTTGGTGAAGTGCGGATGGGCTGGCTCATAGGCCGGGTTCTGTTCGCCGTACCGCCTCACGACGGCACGGTTGGCG
>JASLCW010000020.1 GCA_030151765.1 Marmoricola sp. | reverse complement strand
GGGATGTCGATCGCGACACCCGCATTGTGCATGTAGGTGAAGCGGCTCTTCTCGCGGTGCGGGCCGTAGGCCACGACCAGGGGCTCGATGGTGAACAAGGGCTGAATCCTCCTCATTGATGCTGTGTCCCGCCGATCCGCCAGGAGCGTTCCCGCATCCTTTTTGAACACTCAGCAAGTTAGTGAGAGGCGTGTATTCACTGCTCTCTACCGCGGGGGTGGTAACGGACACTAGCCGAGGAACGAGAGAAGTGGTAGTACTTACTGCACGCCGATATAGGAAATTTCCGGCGGCTCTTCGACAGCACCACAGGATGAGGCCCCATGAGCACACGACGAAGGACGCCAACCCTCGACCGGAGCGCCGGGGGGAAGGGCCGCGATGCCGAGCGCTCGCGCATCAGCATCCTCGACGCCGCCGAGCAGCTCTTCGCTGAACTCGGCTTCACCGGCGCCTCCCTCGCCGCCATCGCCGACAAGGCCGGCGTGTCCGTCGGCCTGCCCGGCTACTTCTTCGGCTCCAAGGAGGACCTTCACCGCGAGGTCCTGCACCGGGTCTTCGAGCGTCGCGACGCCGCCCTCGACGAGGTCGTTGACGCCGCCGAGACACTGCTCGCCGAGTCACCCGACGATGCCGAGGGGGCGCTTCGCAAGCTCGTCGGCGGGTACGTCGAGTTCCTCCTCACCACGCCGACCTTCGTGTGGCTGCTGACTCGCGATGCCATCGAGCGCGCGGGCGACCGGGAGGTCGCCCCACGCCACTCCCGCCACTTCGCCGAGCGGATGGTGGAGATCATGACCCAGATCGGCGTCGTCGGACCCGGTGACGACTCGGACCAGCTCGTGCTGAGCGTGATCGGCATGTGCTACTTCCCGCTCGAGCACGACGCCACGATCGTTGCGGGCATGGGCCAGCGCGCATGGTCGAGGACCTTCCAGGAGAAGCGCGTCGACCACATCGTGCGGCTGCTCATGGCCCACAGGTGACGAGGCGCGTCATGACGGAACAGCCGTGGAAGGCGCTCTACCCGAGGAAAGTGGCGGACCGGCCACGCGCCGGGCACGAGTCGCTTCTCGACGCCTGGCGGGAGCGGGTCGCCCGCGAGCCCGGTGCGCGCGCCATCGCCTATTTCGACGGCGTCATGACAGTGGACGAGGTCGACCGCGCTACCGACGCTCTCGCTGCCGGCCTTCGCTCACTGGGCACCCAGCCCGGAGACCGGGTCGGCATCTACCTCCAGAACATCCCGCAGTTCGCACTCACGATGCTGGCGCTCTGGAAGCTGCGCGCGGCGGCGCTCGTCCTCAATCCCATGTACCGCGGCGAGGAACTGCGCCGTCTTGTCGACGACGCCGAAGCCGTCGGCATCGTCTGCACCGGCGACGACGCGGCCGCCACTTCGGCCACCCTGGCCGCGGGCAGCGTCCAGTGGATGGTCACCACGTCGCCACGAGCCTTCCAGACGCGCGACGACGTACGCGTCTTCGATCTCGCTCCGGCCGCGGAAGCCCCCGCGGCACAAGGGAGTCCGCTCGAGGCGCACGATCTGGAGGAGCTCGTCGAGCAGTACGCCGGCACTCCCCTGGAGCCCCTGACGGCGCAGCCGGACGACCTCGCCCTGCTCACCTACACGTCGGGCACGACGGGTCCGGCGAAGGGCGCGATGAACACCCATGGCAATCTCCTCGCGGTCACCGACAGCTACGCCTCCTGGATCGACCTGGGCGCCGGCGACGCCGTCTACGCGATGGCCCCCTTGTTCCACATCACCGGCGCCGTCATCAATGCCACGATCGCCCTGCTGCACGACGCCGTGCTCGTGATGACCAACCGCTTCCATCCGGAGGTGGCCATCGAGGCCTTCGTCGAGCACGGTGTGACCTTCACGATCGGTTCGATCACGGCCTTCAATGCGATCTACCAGCTCCCCCACGCCGGCCGCCGGCACTTCCGCTCCCTCAAGTCGATCTACAGCGGGGGCGCACCCATCCCACCCTCGACGATCGACCGCTTCCGCGAACGCTTCGGCGTCTACATCCACAACGTCTACGGGATGACCGAGACCTCGTCCGCGGTGATCGGCGTACCGCTGGGACAGGAAGCGCCCGTCGACGAGCCGAGCGGCACACTCTCGATCGGCATACCCTTCCCCGGCCTCGACGCCCGGGTCGTCGATGCCGACGGACGGCCGGTACCGCCCGGACAACAGGGGGAACTGAGCCTGGCCGGCCCCCAGGTCGTGACCGGCTACTGGCGCAATCCCGCCGCGACCGCCTCGACCTTCCCCGACGGATGGCTGCGCACCGGCGACGGCGCGATCATGGACGAGTCGGGATGGATCTTCCTCGTCGATCGACTCAAGGACCAGATCAACACCTCCGGATACAAGGTGTGGCCGCGCGAGGTGGAGGACGCCCTCTACGCGCATCCCGCAGTGCACGAGGTCGCCGTCGTAGGGCGTCCGGACGACTACCGCGGCGAGGCTGTCGTCGCGTATGTGTCGCTGTCGGCGGGCGCGAGCGCCACGGCCGAGGAGCTCATCGCCTTCAGCCGTGAGCGCCTGGCCGCCTACAAGTGCCCGCGGTCGGTCCACCTCGTCGACGACCTGCCCAAGACCCAGACCGGGAAGATCCGCCGCAATGTCCTGCGGGAGCAGAAGGAGGACGAATCTCGCCAGATTCACAGCCCGTTGGTCTAGCCAAGAGTGATCCACACCACTAAGGTGATACATCATATGTCAGATCTTGCATCTCACAAATGAGGCTTCGCCCCAGCCGACTCCCTCGCCGCGCCGACGCCCTTGCACCGGCCCCCGGTTGACCGTGCGAGTCAACCGATCACACGACTCATCTCGCGCCACCCAAGCTAGGAGATTTGAAATGTCAGGAAACCGCAGGCTCATCGCCAAGGTCGCACTGAGCGCGACCAGTCTCGCCGCCCTGGGAATGCTGAGCGCTTGTGGCTCCTCCGGCGGCTCTCAGGACGCCAACGGGACGACGACCGTCCGGCTCGCGCTCGACTGGACGCCCAACGTGAACCACACCGGCTTCTTCGCCGCCAAGGCCGAGGGCTACTACGCCGACGACAAGATCAAGGTCGACGTACTCCCCTTCGCGCAGGCGGCCGCGGACACGCTGGTCGCCGCCGGCAAGGCCGACTGCGCCATCACCGACCCGGTCACCCTCGCCACCTCCATCAACGGTGGCGCCAAGGAGATCGCGGTGATGGGCATCGTGCAGCGCAACCTGGCTGCGCTGATGACGCGCGCGGACTCCGGCCTGACGAAGCCGGCCGACCTCGACGGCAAGAAGTACGGCGGCTTCGGCACGCCCGGCGACAAGCTCCAGATCTCCAGCCTGATCAAGGCCGGCGGCGGCACCGGCAACTACGACTACATCAGCCTCCAAGACGGCGCACTCGACGCCCTGCTCGCCAAGAAGATCGACTTCGTCAGCACCTACCTGAATGTCGAGCCGCTCGAGGCACGCGAGCGCGGGGTCGAGGTGAACATCATGCCCTTCACGGACTTCGGCGTACCGGACGAGCCGAGCGTGATGCTGGCCTGCAATACCGACTGGCTCGGCAAGCACGCCGATGTCGCCAAGCGCTTCATCGCCGCCTCGGCAAAGGGCTGGGATTTCACGCAGAAGAACCCCGACCAGGCCGTGCAGCTGCTGATCAAGGCGAACCCGAGCTCCTTCGCCGGCAAGGACGCCGCGAAGGTCCCGACGGAGGGCCTCGAGCTCATGGCGAAGGAGGGCTACATCGTTCCTGACGGTGGCGGCGCCGGATGCCTGAATGTGGACGAGCTGAAGAAGTTCTACGACCACTACGACGAGATCGGCTACTGGAAGGCGATCAAGATTCCCACGCCCCAGATGAGCTCGATCGCCACCACCGACTATCTGCCGGCGAGCTGCCAGGCATGACGACGGAGAACACTGTGCATCCTGTGGTCCATCACGAGCCTGGAAGCCCCGTGAGCGAGTCGAGGCACGTCGACATCACGGGGCTGACCAAGAACTTCATCGGCAAGGACAAGCGCTCGGTGCCGGTGATCGACCAGCTCGACCTCTATGCGAAGAAGGAGGAGCTGGTCAGCATCATCGGGCCGAGCGGCTGCGGCAAGAGCACCCTCTTCAACATCCTGGCCGGTCTCGACGACATCGACGAAGGACAGGTGCTGATCAACGGGGACGCCTTACAGCGCACGCAGCGCGAGGTCGCCTACATGCCGCAGAAGGACATGCTCTTTCCCTGGCGGACGGTCCTGAAGAACATCTGCCTGCCCCTGGAGATCATCGGGATGCCGAAGCGGGAGGCGGAGACCAAGGCGATCGAGCTGCTCCCCCAGTTCGGTCTGGAGCAGTTCGCGGACGCCTATCCCTTCACGCTCTCCGGCGGGATGCGTCAACGAGCCGCGCTGCTCCGGACGATCATCCAGGACCGCGGGATCATCCTCCTCGACGAGCCTTTCGGGGCCCTCGATTCGCTGACCCGGGCGGCGATGCAGGAATTCCTGCTGTCGATCTGGTCCCAGTTCAAGCGGACGGTGCTCTTCATCACCCACGACATCCGGGAGGCGGTCTACCTCTCCGACCGGGTCTACGTCCTGGGACCGAGGCCGACCAATGTGCTCCTGGAAGTGCCGATCGACCTGCCCCGGCCGCGCACTCTCGAGATGACCGTCTCGCCCGAGTTCGCCGCCATCGAGGCCCGGCTGCTCGAAGCGCTGCAGTCCACCTTCCATCTGCCCGGCCTACCGGCGAACACCACGACAGGAGGATCTCGGCCATGACACTGACCAGGAACGGATTCAGCGTCGACCTCTGGGACGCGATCAGCCCCATCTTCGACAAGGTGCTCGAGCACCCGTTCGTCAAAGAACTCCAGGACGGGACCCTCTCGCGTGAGGTCTTCCAGCGCTTCATCGTGCAGGACAGCCTCTATCTGCGCGACTACGGTCAGTGCCTCGCGATGTGCGGCGCCCTCGCCGATGACCGCACGGAGTCGATGTTCTTCTGCGAATCGAGCCGGCGCGTCGTCGAGACCGAGCGCACCATGCACACCGGGATCCTGGCGGCGCTCGACATCGACGCGGCACACCTGGCCGCGGCGCAGCCCTCACCGACGACGACGGCGTACACGAACTGGGAACGCCGCGCCTGCTGGGGTGGCAAGTACCACGAAGCGGCGGGCGCCGTACTGCCCTGCTTCTGGTTCTACGCGGATCTCGGGACGCATCTCATCGAGACCGGCGGCTCGGCGAATCCGCTCTACCAGGGTTGGATCGACAACTACAGCTCCGAGGGCTTCCTCGCCTCCTCGCAGTCGGCGCTCGATGTCTGCGCCCGCATCGGCGGCGAGCTGGGCGAGCGCGATCGTGACGCGATGATCCAGGCCGTGGTCACCTCGGCTCGCTACGAATGGATGTTCTGGGACTCGGCGTACGGAGGCGAGCAATGGGCGATCTAGCTCTGACGGGAGTCCGGAAGCGGACCTCACGATCGGCCAATCCCCTGCTGATGCGGGCCGGAACCGCCCTCATCGTGCCGGTGGTGATCCTGGCGATCTGGCAGATCTACCCGAATATCGCCAATGTCAGTCCCACTATCCTGCCGACGCCCTCGCAGATCGTCAGCGCGCTCTGGGACAACCGCGACATCGCCTGGACCCATACCTTCCAGACGATCAAGGAGACCGTCGTCGGCTTCGCCTGCTCGCTGGCGGTGGCGGTGCTGATCGCGACACTGATGGACAGCATGCAGTGGCTCCGTCGCGGTCTCTACCCGATGCTGGTCGCCTCACAGACCGTGCCGGTGATCGCCATCGCACCGCTGATGATCATCTGGTTCGGCTTCGGGATGCTGCCCAAGGTCCTGATCGTCATCCTGGTGACCTTCTTCCCGATCGTGGTCGCGCTCCTGGACGGTTTCGCCAGCACCGACGAGGAGAGCACCCGGCTGCTGCGCACCATGGGGGCGACCGGCCGGCAGATCTTCTTCAAGGTCCGGCTGCCCACGGCACTCCCCTACTTCTTCACCGGACTTCGCATCGCGGTCACCTACGCCGTCACGGCCGCGATCGTCGCGGAGTACGTCGGCGCGCAGAACGGCCTGGGCATCTGGATGCTGCTGGCCAAGCAGGCCTTCCAGACCGACCTGGTCTTCGGAGCGGTCCTGATCACGGCCGTGGTCACCGCCATCCTCTTCGCCGCCCTCAGCGTGACGGCTCGTCTGGCCATCCCGTGGTACTACGCGCAGCGGTCGGCCCGGAACTGAGGAAGGAGCAAGCGCTGTGGCACGAACTCTCTATGGCAAGGGCCTCGGCGATCGGGGATCCGACCCGCTCGCCCGCGGCACGGAGGACTTCACCTCGGTGCTGTGGCGGTCGAGCACCGACGTCTTCGATGCGATCGTGCACTCGCCCTTCATCACCGGCCTGACCGAGGGCACTCTCTCCGATGACGCCTTCGCCTATTACCTGATCCAGGACGGTCGCTACATCCGGTCCTATCTGCGCAATCTCGCGACCTTGGCGAGCAGAGCTCCTGAGGACTGGATCTTCGAGATGCTCATCGGCCACATGAACGGCTCGATCGGCGCGGAGATGTCGCTCTTCAAGGAACTCGAGTCGATGCTGGACTCCCACTGGCTCCCGCCGGACGACGTGGAGACCTCGCCCACCGCCGCGGCGTACATCTCCTGGATCACGGCGCACTGCGAGAAGCGACCCTTCCTCGAAGGCCTGATCTCCGTCCTGCCCTGCTACTGGATCTACGCACGGATCGGGGCACTCCTCGAGAAGGAGGGCTCGCCCCATCCCGCCTTCGCACGCTGGATCGCGAGCTATGGCGAGGTCGACTTCGACCGCGTCACCGCCGAGGTCCTGGACTGCGTCGACCTGCTCGCCCAGTCGTGCAGCGCGAGCGAACTGCAACGCTGCGAGGAGATCTACCGGCAGGGCTGCCAGTACGAGTGGATGTTCTGGGCATCGGCCCACGCCCAGGAGCAGTGGCCCTTCGCCGTCGCCCATCACTGACACACCCCATCAACCACTGGAGGTTTCCGCATGGCCATCGCCGATGTCGCACTGATCGGGCTCGATCGCTCGGTATCCGCCGCCACCTTCCTGGCCGAGATGCTCCGCCGCTACGGGGACGACCCCGACGTGACCATGGAAGTGGGCGGTATGGGCACCACACTCGAAGGGGAGACCGGAGCGGTCTGGGCGCGGATCGCCGAGATGCACGAACTTCTCTTCGACGTGGGCCTGGACAACGTCTACACGATCGTCAAGGTGCACGACTTCCGGAAGCCCGGCCCCATGCTTACCGCCGCGGCGAAGGTGGCCGAAGTACAGAAATGCCTCTGAAGGCCAGATCCGACAGCCCGCATCATGACCTCGTCAGCCAAGGTATTCGGCAACTAGTGCAACCTCGTCGAGATAGGCCTCGGCCCGGGTCCCATCGCGGCGGCACAGCCAGCGCAGGCTGCCGTCACTGAGCGAGAGCAGGTCTGCCACCACTTCTTCGGCACGCGCGTCCAGGTCAGCGATCGGTACGATCTCGGCCACGGCGCCCATCTGGTGCAATCGCTCGGCCCCGACGGCCAGACCAGTTACGAATGCGTGGGTGATGACAGGCTCAGGCAGAAGGCCGGAGAGCAGGGAGCGGCCGAGCCGCAGGCCGAGCCGTAACTCCGGGAAGGCGAGGCTGCCTCTCTCGGTGGACAGCACGACGTCCGAGCAAGCCACCAACAGAGCCCCGGCGCCGATTGCCGGACCGTCGAGCACGGTAACGATGGGCACCGGGCACCGGGCCGCCGCCGCCACGCCCTGCGTGGCCTGGAGCAGATATGCCGCGCGCTCCCCGGGCCCGGCCTGTGCGCTGAACTCCCCTAGGTCCTGACCTGCACACCATGTCGCACCCGTTGCCCTGAGAAGCACGGCGCGCGGCGACCCGATCCGTGTCGATGGCAATGTGAACGCGGCGGCGAGCGCGTCGTACTCGACCAGCGTCAGCGCGTTGACGGGCGGTCGACACAAGGTCACCCGGCGGACCCCCTCCAGGTCCTCCACGATCACGGTCGGCTCGCCCGTCATCAGTACGACTTCGGCAGGCCCAGCTCGTGCTGGGCGATGTGATTGAGGACCATCTCGCTACTGACCGGCGCGATCCGGAAGAGTCTGACCAGACCGCTCAGCGTTGCCAGTCCGTACTCGGTAGCCATCCCGTTGCCGCCGTGGGCCTGGATGGCCGCGTCGAGTGCGTGCGAGGCGGCCTCGGCCGCGGCGTACTTGGCCATGCTGGCCGCTCCCCCTGCTTCCGGCAGACCGGCGTCGTACATAGCCGCCGCACGGGCCGTCAGCAGCCGCGCGGCCGTGACCTCGACGTGAGCGCGGGCCAGCGGGTGTGCCACAGCCTGGTGCGCCCCGATCGGGACTCCCCAGACCTCACGCTCCCCGGCGTACGCCGTGCCCTTCTCGAGGGCATAGCGGGAGATGCCGTTGAGGAGAGCAGCGCTGCCGATGCGCTCGGGATTCAACCCGCTGAACAGCGCAGCCAAGCCGTGTCCCACCTGTCCGACGACAGCGTCTGCCGGAATGCGCACATCGTCGAATGTCAGCACGAACTGCCGATCCGGCGACAGCAGCTCGACGGGGATCGGCTCGGCGGTGATACCCGGAAGGTCGCTGTTGACCACGAACAGCGACAGGTCTCCCCGGCCGGCGCCGTCCGGTTCCCCGGTCCGGGCCACCACCAGGATGCCCTGGGCGTTGTCGACGTGCGACACGTAGTACTTGCCACCGTTCAAACACCACTGGTTGCCCTTGAGTGTGGCCGTCGTACGAATGCGGTGGGTGTTGGAACCGGCGTCGGGCTCAGTGATGGCAAAGGCCATCACCCGATCTCCGGATGCCAGGCCGGGAAGCCACTCCCGCTTCTGCTCCTCCGAACCATGGCGGCCCAGAATCGTTGCACACACCGCTGGCGACAGCGCCAGGAGCATCAGCGGAATGCCCACGGAGGCAAGCTCCTCGGTCACCAGGGCCAGGTCGCTCATCCCCGAGCCGCCGCCCTCGTACTCTTCGGGGACGTTGACGCCCAGCAACCCGGCAGCGCCGAGGTCGGACCACAGTTCGGTCGGATTTCCGCCAGTCCGTGACGTATTGACGAAGTACTCGTGTCCGTAACGCGCGCCGATCCTGCGGACCGTCCGGCGTAGCGCGGCAGTCTCCTCGGATTCGACCAACGGCAGCGACGGTGCGGTCATGACCACGATGCGATCACCTCGTCGGTCGTGCTCAGCCATCCGAAGGCGAAGCCGATCGTGCCCAGGGCCACCTCGTGCCGGGTCTGGTCGTACTCGGCAACCGCGTCGCTCACGACGTGGACGCGGTAGTCACGCTGACCAGCGTCGCGGGCCGTGGTCTCAACGCAGATGTTCGTGGTCACGCCACAGATCACCAGCGACCGGATGCCCTGGCTGGTGAGTACCGGCTCGAGCTGGGTCCCGTAGAACGAGCTCGGACGTGACTTGTCGATCACGACCTCCCCCGACGCAGGCGTGAGGGAGCCCACGATCTCGGCGTCCCAGGTGCCGACGACCAACGACTGCGCCTCCATCATCTGGGGCACCTTCTCCGTGGGCAACAGGCCACCGTCGGCGTAGCCGGGCTGGTAGACGTAGCGTGTGAAGATGACCGGAACCCCGGCCCTGCGCGCAGCGTCCACCAGCCGTTCGCAACCGCCGATCGCCGGCACCAGCGCCTCGTAGGGCATCCCGATCCGAGCCATCGAACCCGACTCGTCCAGAAAGCCGTTCTGCATATCGACAACCAGCAGCGCCGTGCCGTCCTTGGTGACACTCATTTCTGTTCCTCCTTGGTAGTCGTTACCCCGGTGATCGCACACACCTCGCAGTCGTCGACCCATACGGTGTCCTTCTCCTGCGCCCGCAGGTACCCCTCGACCACCTCCACCGCCAGGCCGGCTTGCCGGACGTCTGCGGATGCTGAGCGTGCCGGAGAGGTGGTCAGCGCCGCCCGGTGCGCGGCCTCAAGCCCGATCATCGACGGGTCCAGGACCGGCACCTCCATCCGCGCGCGAATCAATTCGGCCACCGGCGACATGCAGGTACAGCCGAGCAGCACGGCCTCGGAGCCGTCCACGGTCACGGCACTGCGGCACAGGGCGACCAGATCCTCGACCAGGTCGCCCTCGTGACGGTTCATCCGCGCCTTCACCCCGTCGCGTCGCCCCAATCGCTCCAACTCGTCGTCGTCCGACAGGTGATGCACGCCTCGGCAGCGCTCGCCGCCGGGAGTGGCTGCCAGCCGTTCGTCGTAGAGATAGCGCATGGAATGCGGCCACACCGTCACGATCGAGTACGACGCGTGGTGCCTCGCAGCGCTCCGGATGCTGGCCTCGCCCGCACCGACGACCGGGACCGACGTCAACGCCCGAATCCGCTCTACTGCATAGTCGCCGAAGGTGTCTACGTACACGGCGTCGCAACCCGCCGCCAACGCTCGTTCGGCCGCATCGAGTGTGCCCAGCTCGGTGAACATGTGCTCGTACGGCGTACGAGCAAGCACCCGGAAACGCAGCTCGTGCAGGGTTGTCTCCACACCTGGTGGATCAGCGGCGACGGGCGCGTTCTTCCCGTCGGAGTTGACCATCGCGACTCTCCGTGCCCGCTGGTTCATGTGCTTCCCCCATCGTCGAGGAACCCCGCTACTATCTCTGCCGCCTCGGCGGCGTCGTTGTCCAGGAATCCGTGCGTCCACTGCGGCATCTCCCGGACTCGGCCGTTCCGGAGCAGCGGCACCGCACGACGGGTCTGCTCGGTCAGGTCGTCGGCCGGATTCAGCACCAGGATCGGGTGATGGACGGCGGCCAGCGCCGGCGCGATGTCGTACTCGAAGGCGGCGCGGTGTCCCCACCAGTGCCGTTCGCCTCCCGACAGCCGGGCGTAGAAGATCCGCGCCGCCTGCTCCACGGTGTTCGCTCCGCCTACATCGAAGAAGCGCACGAACCACCGCCACTTCTCCAAGAGTCGTTCGCCGTCGGCAGTGAAGATCGGTTGCGGACCATAGGTACGCCGCAGGCGCA
The DNA here is from genome assembly GCA_030151765.1 of Marmoricola sp. Lineage (GTDB taxonomy): Bacteria > Actinomycetota > Actinomycetes > Propionibacteriales > Nocardioidaceae > Marmoricola. The sequence goes on along the minus strand of JASLCW010000020.1, from coordinate 43,961 downwards.
CCAGATCCTCGGCGGTGAACACCGGCATGGAGATCGCGACGACCCGCCGTACGAGCGTCGGGCGGCGACGGGCCAGTTCGACCGATGTCAGCGCCCCGGTGTGGTAGCCGAGCAGATCCACCGGAGCGGGCAGACCCAGCTGGCCGATCACTTCCGCGACAACGTCGGCGTAGTCAGTGATCGTCGGGTAAGGCGGCAGGGCGTCGGAGGCACCGAAGCCCGGGGTGTCGGGGAGCACCACCGCACGCGTCGTCCCCAGCCGAGTCGCCAGCGCCTCGAACACCACACCGGAGGCAGGACTCATGTGCAGACACACGACCGGCGGCTGGCCGGTCTTCTCCATCCCCGCCATGCGCACGTGCACCTGGCCATAGGCGACGTCGACATAGTCGCGACGCACCGCGGCCTTCCCGGTCACGGCTCACCCCTTCTTCATGGATCCATAGCGCACACTGCGGGTCTGCCGGACCGCACCGAGCAAGCGCCCGTCGGCACTCCATGCAGTGACCTCGTCGGCGCAGTGGTGCGGGGTCACCCAACTGGTGGCGTGGTCAAGCCGGGCCCAGTCAGTCGGCACCCACTCGGTGAGCGGGGCGAAATGCACGGCGAAATCAATGGTCGGCACGAAGTCCGGTGGCTCCGCCGCTCCGAAGAGGCCCGGCGTCGGCGTGTCCAGGAGCGCTGCCAGCACCGCTTCTGCCGACCGTAACCCCGAGTCCTCGATCGTGGAGCGCAGCCGGGCCCATGACGAGGTCCGGGTGGTCACATCCGGAGGCTCGGCGCGCCGCAGTTCGATGAGGTCGTCGAACGGCTGGCGCGCACGGCCGAGATCCCCGGAGTCCGCAATCGGCAGCCCGGTCTCGCTCATCCGCACCCACTCCGACGATGCTGTGTCCTCCGCCGAGGTGCGGAGCAGCTCAGCCGTCGCGTACACGCAGGCACGGTCGCCCTGCCGCAGCACAAGCCGGAGCAGCTCCGTGAACTTTCCGGCATGTACCCGGTCGAGCTCGATCGCAACGTCGCCTGTGACGCTCGCGACGAAGTTCGCCGAGAACGAGGCCAGACGATACGTCGATGCCTCGGCCGCCGCATCGACGAGGAGCGCGACGACATAGCCGCCGTACAGACCGTCGACTCCACCCCACCGGCGATCCGCGACCAAAGGCATGGTCGTACTCACCGCCGCTCCCGCCGGACCACGTCGCGTGGGCCGGGCTCCAGCTCGCTACCGCGTTCCCAGATACCGAGGTCGGCGGAAACGACCTCCAGAGTCGAGGAATCCGCCGCCGCGCCGTGACTCCACACGGCGACTGGCGAGCGCACGAGCTGGTCGGCCGTGTCGACGTTGACCGACACGACCGCCTCCCGGCACGATCCGAGCTCGTCTGCGGGGAGGAAGTCGGCGCGCCCGTCGAACCAGGCGAGCACGCGACAGCCTCCCGGGGCACGCATCGATCCACGGCGATAGTCGGAGGGCACCACGGTCAGATCGCCGCGACGATAGGTCTTGTCGTCGATCTCCAACTCACCCTCGAGGACCAGGAATTCTTCCGTTGCGTGATATCCGCCGGGTTCCAGGCGGGCGAAGCCAGCCGGGAATCGCGCGAGGATCGTGAACCTGCCGGGCGCCGAGGCGAGCCGGACCAGGTCGAGCGGATGGCTCGCTCCCGGCATCGGGGCGGCGATCCACGATTGGGTGCCGGCCAACATGACCCGATTCGGCGCTGTCACGATGTCTCCGCCCGGTTGGCTCTCTCGTGGAGAGCCAAAACCCGCTGTGCGGCGTGCACGACAGCCGGGTCGACGAGTCGACCGCGGGCGTCGAGAGCTACTCCTGAACCCTGCGCCTGTGCCTCGGCGAGTAGGCGCAAGGTCTCGCTGGCCTCATCGACCTCGGCGGTCGACGGCGTGAAGACGGCGTGGACCACCGGCACCTGCGCCGGGTGGATGCACGCGCGTCCCACGAAGCCGAGTCGGGCAAGGCGCTCTGTGGATGCTCTCAGAGCCTCCGTGTCGGAGGTGATCCGGGAGACCGCCCCGAGCGGTGGAGCGATGCCCGCCATGGCGCTGGCCAGCACCACAGCGGTCCGGATCGCTAGCAACTCGACCTCGTCCGGACCGGGAACGATGCCGGCTTCACCAATGAGATCGACCTCCCCGATCTGAAGCCGCTCGACCCGTGACTCTCCCGCCAGTGCAGTGACATCGAGCACGGCTGCCGGAGTTTCGACCATCGGCATCAGCCGAATGGTCTCGTCCCCCAGCTCGTCGAGGAGGGCCACGACCACGCGCACCGTCGCGGCATCGGCCTTCGCCAGGGCAACGCCGGCGAGTGCGGGGATTCCGGCGAGGGCGCGGATGTCGTCAAGGCCGCGCTCGCCCGGATTGACTCGCACCCAAAGCTCCACCTGGTCGTGGTCAGGCTGCGCCCTCAGCCAGTCGACCACCGCTTTGCGGGCAGCGTCCTTCTCGACAAGCGGCACGGCGTCCTCAAGATCGACCAGGATCGCCTCCGGGCCGCGGGCGTGGGCCTTGGCCAGCTTGTCGGCAGCATTGCCCGGCACGTAGAGATACGACCGAGGGAGGGAGGGTCTCATCCGACGGCCGTCTCTCCCCGAAGCAATGACTTGGCCACCACCGTGCGGAGAACGTCGTTGGTGCCTTCGCCGATGCTCATCAAGATGGCGTCGCGATAGAGCCGCTCGACCTCGAACTCGGTGGAGTATCCATACCCGCCGTGCACCTTCATCGCGTCGATGGCCGCCTCGAGCGCAACCTCGGAGCAGAAGATCTTCGCCATCCCGGTCTCGCCGTCGGCGCGCCCCGTGCGCACCGCGTCGGCACTCCAGTAGGCCATCAGCCGCGCCGCCTGAAGGGTCGTCGCCAGCGATGCCAACTTGAGCTGGATCGCCTGGAAGTCACCGATGGTGCGACCGAATGCCTTGCGCTGGCTGGCGTAGGCGAGTGCCTCCTCATGGGCACGTTGCGCAATCCCTACCGAGCGGGCGGCAATATTCACCCGGCCCCATTCCAGCGCGGACAGTACCTGCTGCATGCCGTGCCCCTCGACGCCGCCGAGGAGCTGGTCACGGGGCACCCGCACGTTGTCGAGCACAATCTCACAGGACTCGGTGCCTTTGTAGCCCAGCTTCGGGATGTCCTTGGTCACCTCGAAGCCCTCGAGCTCGGGGTCGACCAACAACACGCTCATGCCCTTGTGCGCCGGCGAGGCCGATGGATCGGTCTTGACCAGCACCGGCAGCGGGGCCGCGTAGCGGGCGTTGGTGATCCACATCTTCGAGCCGGAGACGGCATAGTGGTCGCCGTCCAGCCGCGCCACGGTGCGGATGCCCTGGAGGTCCGTGCCCGCGTCCGGTTCGGTGAGCCCGATGCCGGTACGCCGCTGGCCGGTCGCCAGTTCGGGCAGGTACGCCGACTTCTGTGCCTCGGTGCCGTGCATGGCGATCAGACGGCAGGAGAGCGAGTGGCTGCCGAGAATCCCGGCGATGCCCATCCAACCGCGGGCGAGCTCCTCGAAGACCAACGCGAAGGACACCGGGTCGAGGTCGAGACCGCCGTACTCCTCGGGCACGGTGATGCCGAAGAGGCCCAGCTTCTTCATGCCCTCGACGATCTCGGTGGGATACCGGCCGGCCTGCTCCCACTCACGCGCAACGGGGATGATCTCTTTGTCGACGAAACTGCGCAACAGGGAGCGGAACTCGCGTTGGTCGTCGGTGAGCCGGAAGTCCATCTCATGCCTCTCGTTCGGGAACTGGTCGGAAGATCGGAAGCGCGCGCCCGTCGGGCAGGTCGAACCAGGCAACCCGTACCGGCGTTTCGAGCGTCGGTTCCTCGGGCGCATCGATGACTGTCAGCAGCACCGGCCCCTCGGCGAGCCGTACCCGGGCGATCGTGTAGGGCACCTCGACCTCGGGTCGGGGAGCACGATGGACGACCGTCCAGGTGTCGACGACCCCCTCGCCTGATGCCTCGACCAGGTCGAGCCGGTCGGTGGCGGAGCATCCGACACACACCGCGCGGGGAGGATGCTGGACGCGACCACAGGCATGGCACGTCTGGACGACCAGCCGGTGCTCACGGGTCGCCGCCCACCAGCCCTCGGTGACATCGTCCGGCGCCGGGACGTCGGGGTTCATCGGTCCACCCCCAACACCACGGTCGCATGTGCGGAGAAGATGCCGCCAGTGCCGTGAGCCACCGCGATCTCCGCATCGGGGACCTGCCGGTCGCCGCATTCACCACGTAGCTGGCGCACCGCCTCGACGAGAAGCAACACGCCGTATTGTCCCGGGTGGCAGTAGGACAGCCCACCGCCGGAGGTGTTCAGCGGCAACTCGCCGCCCGGCCTGATCCGGCCATCGGCGATGAAGTCGAGCACCTCGCCGCGACCGCAGAAGCCCAGACCCTCGATCGACAGCGCGGCAGTGATGGTGAACGAGTCGTAGACCTCCAGTACGTCGACATCCGCCGGTGTGATCCCGGCGCGGGCGAAAGCATCCGCGCCACTGCCGATGGCACCTGTCTTCGTCAGGTCGGGGACGACGGTCATCGACGTGTTCGTGCTGCGCTCGCCGTACCCGAGCACGCGCACCGGTGCGCGGCGGAGGTCTCGCGCGCGGTCCAGGCTGGTGAGCACGACCGCCCCGCCGCCGTCGGTGACCAGACAACAGTCTCCGACGGTCAGCGGTGAGGAGATCATCGGGCTCGTCAGCACGTCATGCGCAGTGAGCGGGCCAGCGGAGTAGCGGAATGCCTTCGGGTTGAGCTGCGCCCATTCTCTGGCCGCGACCGCGATCTCGGCCAGCTTCTCCCGACTGCCACCGAAGCGTGAAAGATAGGCTTGGGCGGCCATCGCGTAATAGGAGATCGGATGGAGCGGGTCGTAAGGCGATTCGAACTGTGCCTCAGGGGTTCCTTCGAATACCACACCGCCCAACGACCGAGAGCGAGCCGAGCGCTGGTTGGAGGCGAAGCTGATCACCACCACCCGTGCCTGACCGGCCTCGATGGCCTGTGCCGCCCGGGCCACCATCATCTCGTAGGCACAGCCCCCCGCGAAGGTGCTGTCGGTCCACGCTGCGTCGACCGAGAAGTAGTCGGCGAGCTGCGTTGCCGAGAACCGGGAGACCCCCGTGGTTGCGAAGCCGTCGACGTCGGCCAGCGTGAGCCCGGCATCGGCCAGCGCGCGGGTGACCGCCTGGGCCTGAAGGGTCAGGACAGACTTGCCGGTGACCCCCAGGTCGCACTCGGCGGCACCCACGATCGCCACTCCCGGCCCGTTCATGCCGCAGGCCCGTCAGCTTGACCCACGATGACCACTGCACGTGCCGGCGCGGCGGCCATCCGGTCCGGCTCGCCGGGACGACCGAGGATGGTTGCCGTGAGGTCAACGGTCACCCGATCGCCCTCGACCACACTCACGGTTCCTTCACAGCGCAGCGTCTCACCGGCGAACATCAAGTTGCGGAAGGAGAATTCCAGGGTCTGGACGAAGCAGGCGGGCCCTAGCCAGTCCTGCAACAACTGGACGAACCAGGCTCCGTAGACCTGGCCGTCGACGATCGGCCCGGGCAGCCGCTTCTCCGCCACGAACTCACGGTCGTAATGGATGCGATGCCAGTCCCAGGTGGCACCGGCATAGGCGATGAGGTCGGCGGTTGTAACAGTCTTCTCCAGAGTCGGCGCGGGGTCTCCGACCGACGGCAGGTTGCTCATGAGCCAACCTCCAGACTCACGAAGATGATCGTTTCCTCGTTCTCCGCGAGCGGCTCACCGTCGGCCGCGGTGTACGTCGCCCGCGAGTGCACGATGAGCATCGGGGCCCCGGCACGATTGACTTTGTCCTCGATGTCGCTGATCTCCCAGGTCGCAGTCACCACGTCATCGGGTCTGATCCGCCGGTGAAAGGTGTACCGATTTCCGCCTCTGACCTGACGTGTGCCCGGGATGTCCAGCTGCCAGGTGTGTCCGGCGTATCCCTCATCGTCCATGGGGAGATCGGCGTACTGGTTGGTCTCGCAGATCAGCGTTGGCGGCAGGGTGATGCCACCGAGCCCCATCGCGCGACCCGCCTCGTCATCGGTGTAGAGGGGATTGCGATCACCGACCGCGAGCGCGTAGTAGCGGCCCGCTGCGCGACCGAAGGGCTCCGGCGCCGTGTACACCCGGGTGCTGCCGACCAGCGCCCGGATCTCCTCCGTCATCAGGGTCACGCGCCCTCCCCGTAAAGCGCATTCGGGAAGACCTCGAGCATCAGGCCGGGCTGGTCCAACCCGCGACACATGGCGCCGGTCGAAGCCGGCCACGGCGGGCTGAGCCAGCGCTCGCGCACCGGCGCGACGACACGATAGGTGGGCAGCCCCTCAACGACGCAGTACTCCGTCGTCTCGAGCAGGTCGACGGGGCCGAGTCCCTCGTGGGCAAGGAGCCCGACCATGTTCTCGTAGAGCGCCTCGGCCTGTCCCTCGAGGTCGCCCGTGGCCAGCACCTCGCCGGTGGCGGTGTCGCGAGCGGCCATCCCGGACATGAAGAGACCGCGGCCGGCACGCACAGCGGGAGATCGCGTCATCCCGTCGTAGGCGGCCCATCCTGGGTCGATCCGCTCACGCTGGTGCCGGGACGCGGTCACATCGACCGCCACCAGCACGCCCTCCCGGTGCAGACGACTCATCTCGATGCGACCGGCAGCAGGAAAGACTCCGTCAGGTGCCAGTCGTTGCCGGCACACCGTCTCCGCGGACTCCCTTTGGCCGGGCCCACTCTGCGGCGTGACGTAGTCATAGGTCGTGACCACCCGTTCCAGGGACAGGTCGACGGCCCCGAGAACCTCCTCCGCGCGATCAAGGCACCAGGCGTATTGTGCGGCCAGGTCACCCGGTGCGACGACCTCGCCGTCGGCACCCACCGGTACGAACGTCGGTAGGTACACCAGACCGTCGTGCCCCTCCGTCACGGCCGAGCCCGGCCGGCGGCCGGCCGGCCCGGAGGCACTGCTCGCGACGAACGCTCTGCCGCCACCACGCACGGCATGCAATTCGACCTCGAGGAAGGCGGCTGATCTCACCAGTCGCTCAACGACGACTGTTCGCACGGTAGGCCGATCGCCGAACAGACTGGTGCGCACTTCGACGGCGGTGTCGTAGTGCGGCAACCCCGAGAGCGTGACGTTCTCAGTGACTCGGGTGACGTCCTCCGGCCCGAAACCAGCCGCCGCCAGGATGGCCAAGACCTTCTCGTAAGCCGTGCGGGCCTGCTGCGCCATCGGACCACCGACGGTCATCTTGCCGACGGCTTCGTCGAAGGCGGCCGAGGTGTGGCCGGAGGTCCATGCGGCATCACCTTCGCTCAGACCGAGACAGAACGTGAAGCCTTCATAAGGGAACCAGGGGAACTCTTCGGGTCGAATTGCTTGCAGGGTCATCGAGGGCCTTTCTCTCACGTGGGTCAGGACGCGTCGGGCTGTGTGTGGCAGGTGGCATCGAGCACCGAGTCGACGGTGTCGAGCTCGTCGAGACGGTCGAGGAGATCGGCGACGACCTGGGCGCGAGGGCCGCCGTTCTCGACGGCCTTGGCCAGAATTTGGTCCCGGGTGAGCGGCCGGTCGGGGCCACCACCGCTGCGCGTCACCGCGCCCTCGACCGTGCGGCCTCCGGCGAGAGTCAGGCGGACCTTCCCCGCTGCGTCCGCTGCAGGGCCACCACCCTCCGTGAGCCGCCAGGTCACCCGACTCGCCAGGTCGACGACCTCACGTCGGGCAAGCTGGTCGGACTCGAATGCGTCCAGGCCTAGGGCACCGTCGTGCACGAGGGCAGCCACGCACCACGGCAGCGAGAACTTCGCGGCGTACGCCGACGCCGGTCGAGCCAGATCCCGAGACGTGTCGCACACGATCGGAGCCGAGTCCGGGTGCACGTCCGCGTCGATGCGCTCGACATCATCCGCCACGAACGGATTCTCGATCCGGGCCGCCGCAACCGCGTCGAGGGTGGCATGGCTCAGCTGGCACACCGGGTAGGGCTTGATCCCGATCCGCTCGGTCTCCCAGCGCGAACCCAGGCCGTCGAGGATCGAACCGGGGTCGACAGGTTTTGCTGCGAGTGCGTCGAAGACCGAGTGTGGACCGTCGAAGACGGTTTCGGGGCCGGTGGCACCCGCAGCGGCCAGCCGCGCGGCCAGTATTCCCGCCTGTGAGGCAAGGCCGGGATGGAGCTGCTTGGTGGAGGCTCCGGTACCCAGGAAGGCCAGTAGACCCCCGGCCTGACTGCCCGCAATGCCCAGAGCATCGACGGTCTGAGCCGGCGACAGGCCCATCAGCCTGGCGGCGATGGCGCTCGAGGAGAAGACTCCCGCCACCATGGTCGCGTGCAGCCCGCGGGCATGGAATCCGTGAGGAGCGGCAGCGGCGACCCGGCAGGCGATCTCATAGCCCACCACCGCGGCCTCGAGTACCTCGGCGCCGGTCCGGCCACGCTCCTGACCGACCGCGAAGGCCGCCGGCAGCACCACGGCAGTTGCGTGCACCAAGCCACCGGCATGGGTGTCATCGAAGTCGAGCGCGTGCACCTGTGTGCCATTGGCCAGTGCCGCAGCGGCAGCGCCCACCCTGGTGCCGTTACCGATGATCGCCGCCTCGGGCGGACCACCGATGCCGTTCGCTACCGCAACCGCGGGGTCCGCCGCGCCGAGTCGCGTCGCCGCGAGTGCCACCCCAAAGCCGTCGAGGAGGTGTCGCTTGGCACATGCAGCCACTGGCTCGGGAACCCCTACGGCCCCGGTGACCCAATCGGCCAATTCCTCCGCGATCATCGGCCGGCGGCCTCCGACTCGTGGATCTCATCGTCCTGCGGCAGAGTCGGCGCCGCCTCTCCGAAAGCTCCCCGTGTCCCGAGATCGGTGATCGCCGCGTCATCGAGAGAGAGCAGCTCGCGCGTGACATAGTCGAGGTCTTCGTTGCGCTGCGGCGCCCGGCGGTATGTCGGCGGTTCATCGCCTACGCGAACCGGCGAGGCGAGTTGCTCCACCGTGCCGAAGCGGGGGTGCTCGGTGGTGACGACCAGGTTGCGCGCCTTGGTGTGCTCCTCGCGTAGAGCCGCGGGAACGTCGTTGATCGGACCGCACGGGATGGACGCGGCGTAACACTCTTTCAGCCATTCGTCGACAGTGCGCTCCAGGAAGATCTCCTCCAGCTGGGCGAGCAGCTGCTCGCTGTGCTGCTGCCGCTGCCCGAAGGTGGCATAGGGCGAGTCCTCGCCAGCCCACTCGGGATGACCGACGACCACCGCGAGGCGCTGCCAGAACTTCTCCTTGGCACACCCGACCACCATCCAGCCGTCTTTGGCCGCGAATGCCTGGAAGGGCACCAGCGACGGGTGTGCGGAGTGCCGGGTCCGGGCCGGTTCGTAGCCGGCGTTCAAGTGCCAGGTGGCGGGATAGGTGAGCAGCGACACCGCGGTGTCGTAGAGGCTCACATCGCAATCCATGCCGACCCCGTCCCTCCGCGCCGCGTGGACCCCGGCCAGCAACGAGATGGCCGCCACGAAGCCGCCCGAGTAATCCACCATGCTCAGTCCGGATTTCGTGGGAGGTCCGTCCGGCTCGCCGGTGAGGTTCATCCATCCGGCGAGGCCCTGCAGGACGTAGTCGTAGCCCGGCTCCTTCTGTCGCGGCCCGGTCATGCCGAAGCCGGTCAGCGACACACACACGATCCGGGGGTTGAGGTGCTTGAGATCGTCGTAGGTGATGCCGATCTTCGCCGGTACGTCGCCACGGAGGTTCGAGTAGACGACATCGCTGACCTTGACCAACTCCTCGAAGACCGAGCGACCAGCCGGGGTCGTCAGGTCGAGCGACAGCGATCGCTTGTTGCGGTTGAAAGTCTCGAAGAACAGCGAGTCCTCGCCCTCACCGTAGGGCGGGACATAGCGGCCGACATCTCCCCCGGCCCGGGGATCCTCGATCTTGATCACCTCGGCCCCGAGATCGGCGAGATGCATGCTGCCGAAGGGACCGGCACCGTACTGCTCCACGGCGACGATGCGCAGGTCGGCAAGCGGTTTGCGGTTCTGGCTCATCAACGGACTCCGGTCAGATCGGGGATCATGGCGAGGATTTCCTCCTGGGCGGCCCGCGTGTCAGCCGCACCGAGCCCGTGGGTCGGTGGGCTCAGCTTCACGGCGTCAGCAATCCCGTCGTAGGCGGCGATGCGCGTCGCGATCTCGTCGCGGGACCCGGCCAGAGTCAGCGCATCCACCATGCGGTCGCTGACGACGTCGCCGAGGTGGTCGGCCCCCGCCCCAGTACGGAAGGCGTCGATGACTCGCTGTTGGTCTTCGGCCAGGTCGTGGAAGGCGAAGAAGTCAGCGTACGTGCGCACCGTCGCATAGAAGCCGACCAGGCCGGCCGCTCGGCGACGAGCCAGGGACAGGTCGTCGGACACCGAGCAGCAGGCCGAGACGACGGCATCGAAATCCTCGCGGCGCTTTCCCTCCGCACGCCTGATCCCAGCTTCGAGATCGGGCAGCACCTGCTCGGCGAGGTAGGCAGGCGAGCACAGCTCGTGGCTGATCCAGCCCTGGCCGATCTCCCCCGCAAGGCGGGTCATCAACGGCCCCATCGCGGCGAGGTAGACGGGCACGTCGCTACGCACCGCCCGGAACGGACGCTCGTAGCCGCGAATGCGCATCGGCTCCCACTCACCCTCGGCAACGATCGGGTCGCCGGTGTGACATGCCTCCCAGAACAACCGGACATTGCGCACGACCTCGCGCAGGTGTGGGATCGGCTTGCCGAAGGTGACGTTGTGCCAGTCCTCGTTGAGCCGCTGGACGCCCGATCCCATGCCGAGGACGAAGCGGCCCCCGCTGAGCTCATCGAGGTCCAGCGCCTCCAGGGCGGTCACCATCGGGCTGCGCGTGAATGCCAACAGGATGCTGGTGCCGATCCGCGCCCGCTCGGTGCCGGCAGCCAGGGCCGCGGCGGTGCCAGTGGCGCTGCGGTGCAGTTCGGAGACCCAGAGAGTCTCGGCCCCGGCCTCCTCTGCCCGCCTCCCAGCATCCACCAGCTCGGCGAGAGTCTCGCCCCAGGGCTGATAGGTGATCCTCAGCGTCATCGCTCAGCCTCCGCCTCCGGCGTCAACGGCACCTTGCCCTCAGGAAAGATCCCCTTAAGCTGCTCGGCGCCTCGCCTGTAGACGTAGAAGGTTCGCAGGAAGGAACAGACCTCAGCGCCCTCCTGGTTGAGGGTCCGGGTACGCACCGTCACGATGCCGGCGTGCGGCCTGCTGTCCGACTCACGCTTCTCCACGACGAGCGACTCGCTGAAGAGCGTGTCGCCGGCGAATACCGGGTGAGTCATCCGGATGTCGTCCCAGCCCAGGTTTGCGAAGGCATTCTGGGTCAGGTCGGTGACGCTCTGACCGACAGCGATGGCCACGGTCAGGGTGGACACCACCAGTGGACGACCGAACTCCGATCGCGCGGCGTACTCGGTATTGAAGTGCATCTGGTTGGTGTTCATGGTCAGCAACGTGAACCAGGTGTTGTCGGTCTCGCTGACTGTGCGTCCGAGTGGGTGCTGGTAAACGTCTCCCACCTCGAAGTCCTCGAAGAATCGGCCGCTCCAGCCCTCTCGCACCGTCATCACGTCTGCCCCTTCCGCAATCCGAGTCATGTCACTACAGCTTATATGTCTGACATATCGTCGTCAATGCTTGCGGATCAGAGATTTAGGCTTGTTGAGCAGGGGTTTTTAAACTTCAGATGTATTCAACAAGATTCGCGGACGGACAGTTTGCGTGGCCGAGTCGTCCTTAGCGCGGATCGCGATACACGTCCCGCAACCGGCCCAGGTGATCGCGCATCGCTGCGGCGGCGGCATCACCGTCACGGTCCCGGATCGCCTCCGTGATCGTGCGGTGATCGTCGTCGACCAAGGCCCAGAAGTCAGGGGGAACCTCGGGATCGAGGAACTTGGTCTGCAGCACTCGGAAGACCGGGTCGGTCATCAGTTCCAGCAGACCATTGCCGGCAGCCTGCACGATCACGCCGTGGAAGTTACGGTGCTCGCGGAATTTGACATTGCGTCCCCGGCTGCGGGTCTCGCGCTCGATCGCATCCCACAACTCGGTGACGTGTTCGTCCTCGCGACGCTCCGCCGCCTTACGGGCCGCGGGCACCTCCAGGACCTCACGTGCCTCGAGCATCTCGCTCACCGTGATCGCATCGGAGCCCCACATCAGGCCGATGGACATCTCCAAGTACTCGCGCACCTGGCCCACCTCGACCCGTCGTACGAATGTTCCGCCGGTGGTGCCCCTGGTGGTCTCGACGAGATCCCGCGAGGCCAGCGACCGCAAGGCTTCGCGAACCGTGCTCCGGCTGACTCCGAAGCTGGCGGCGAGTTCCGCCTCGGGAGGTAGCCGGTCACCCGCGGCGAGCTGGCCGCTCAGGATCAGGTCTAGCAATTGATCGGCAACCTGTTGGTATGCCGGTCGCACACGGCTCACTTCCAGCGGACTGCCGTCAGCGGAGGTCTCGACCCTTGCGAGTGCTGGAACATCCCGGTCTTCGCTCACATCGATCTCCTTCGAGGTCGTTCAGGACGTGGTGTGCTTCAGTGCGACCGGCCGATCGCGCAGGGCCCGCTTGAGGATCTTCCCGCTTGCATTGCGCGGAAGCTCACTGACCACGTGCCATTCTCGCGGTCGCTTGTACGAAGCGATGCCATTCTTCACGAACTCGTCCAGCGCGGCGATGTCCACAGCCGCACCGCGGCGCGCGACCACAAAGGCTGTGACCCGCTCACCGTAGACCTCGTCGGGAAGCCCGACCACGGCCACCTCATCGACCTGCGGGTGCCGGGCCAGCACCTCCTCGATCTCGCGGGGGAAGATGTTCACCCCACCCGCGATGATCATGTCCTTCTTGCGGTCCACGATCGAGATGAAGCCCTCTTCGTCGGCGACGGCGATGTCGCCGACGGTTACGAAGCCGTCCTCGGTGAATGCCTGCGAGGTGGCCTCCGGATTCTTGAGGTAGCCCTTCATCAGCATCGGCGACCGCGCGAACAACTCGCCGGGCTCTCCCGGCGGCACCGACCGGCCGTCGTCATCGAGCAACCGCAGCTCGCTCATGAACCAGGGGTGGCCGACACTTCCAGGCTTTCGCAGGGAGTCCTCGGGCCGCAGGTCAGTGACCACCGAACACTCCGTGGATCCGTAGAGTTCGTGCACGCCGACCCCCGGAAATGCCTCATGCACCCACTCCTTGAGCGCTACCGGTAGCGCCGCGGCGTTGAAGTAGAGCGTGTCCAGGGCAGAGAGATCGAAGGCGCTGGACGGATCCTCGTGCAGCCTGCGGATCTGCTGGGCGTGAGTAGGAACCAGGAACACCGAGCTGACCCGGTCCCGTTCCAGACCGCGGAGGAACTCCTCGGGATCCCAGGAACGCAAGACCGTCGCACAAGCACCGACCTGTGGCCCGGCGTAGGCGAAGGAGAACCCGGCACCGTGGTACATCGGGGCGACGGCCATCGTCTGCCGGCCGGGCCCGAGCCCCCATTCCATCGCGGCGGCGTATGCCGTCAGCACGCGGCCGCGGTGCGTGAGCAGCACGCCCTTGGGCTGACCAGTCGTGCCCGACGTGTAGGAGATCGCGAACACGTCTAGCTCGTCAACGTCGATGCGAGGGTCGCGCTCGGGAGCCTCCTCGAGGAAGGACTCGTAGTCGCGTCCGGCCAGTCCGGCGAAGCTGAGGACCAGCTCCATTTCCTCCAGCAGGCCATCGACATTGGCGGCGAGCTCATCGTCGAGGATCAAGGCCTGTGCCTCAGAGTGCTCGATGATGTAGCGGTTCTCGGACTCCTTGTTGCGGCTGTTGAGCGGCACCATGGGCAAGCCCGCCTTGGCCAGAGCGGCGCCGATCTCGAAGAATTCCATCCGGTTGGCTGACAGCACTGCCACCGGCTGGCCGGGCCGGAGTCCGCTCGCGAGCAAGCCGGAGGCCAGCCTGCTCGATCGTGCGTCGAGAGCGGCGAAGGTCAGCGACCGGTCACCGTCACGCACCGCAAGGGCACCCGATCGCGATCTCCCGAACTCCCGGATACCCGCGGCCATGTTGAGCGGGGCTCCGCTCATCGTCCACCTCCTTCATCGGCAGCTCGGACCAGCATCAGCACTTCGGCCTCGGCCACCACCATTTCTTCGTCGTACGCCGTCCACGTCAACCACTGCCGCGCCCGTCCCTCGCGCGTCGGCTCGGGAGCGGCACCATCGACCTCGACACGCAGACGAGTGCCTGGACGGACCATCGCATTGAACCGGACACTCCGCATCTCCAGGAGCGCGACCGCATGGTCGAGCACGCCGGACTGTTCGACCAAACCACCCATGAGCAGCAGAACCGCCTGTCCTGGAAGCGGTCGCCGCGCCGGGTCACCGGCACGAAACAGCGAGTGGGTGTAGCCACCGGCCCCCACCAGCGTCTCGATCAGGTCCTCGGTGATCTGTACCGACGGCGTCGTGACCGAATCCATTAGTAGCTCCTGCCGAGGCCCAAGGCCTCGCCCGAGAGATTGCGGCCCATCTCATTGCTCACCGGGCTGAACAGCTGGAGGCGGGCGTCACGGAAGAGCATCTGCATCCGGCTCTCCGCGGCCAATCCCATCGCAGCCATCGTGCGCATGCCGACGTCGACGGCCTGTGCCGTCGCCTCCGCCGCGTACGTCTTGGACAGCGTCGCGGCAGCGGTGGCCTCGACGCCGTCGTCGATCGCCCTGACCACCCGCTCGATCAGGAGCTGCGCCGCCGTGACCGCGGCAACCGCGTCGACCAGCCGGTGCTGAACCGCCTGGAACTCGCCGATCGGCCTGCCGAATGCCTCGCGCTCACGCGCATAGGCGAGCGCCAGGTCGATGGCCTGCCGACCGATGCCGTTGCTGATCCCGGCGGACAGCACCCTTTCGATTGCCAGCGACGCTCGCAGGCCGTGGAAGCCACGCCCACGCTCACCGACCAGATTGTCGAGCGGAGCCACCGCGTCGTCGAAGACGACCTCGCAGCTACCCGCGGCCCGCATGCCGGCGAGCGGGATTCGCCGCACGGTGACACCGGGCTGATCCATCGGAACCTGGATCAGCGAGATCCCCCGGGCTCGGCGGCTCGGATCATCAGGCTCGTCGGTTCGCGCCAACAACAGGATGTGGTCGGCATGGTGCGCCATCGAGATCCACTGCTTGCGCCCCGTGATGCGCCACTCGCCTTCGGTCTCGCGGGCGCGGGTGCGCAGCGCCAGGGCATCGGTGCCTCCGTCGGGCTCGGAGATCCCGAACGAGCAGATCACCTCGCCCGCAGCGAATCCCTCGAGCAGCTTCTGCTGCTCCGGCGATCCATGCTCGACGTAGGTGCGAGCGGTCATTGCCGCCAGAACGTAGTCCGTGGCCAGCGACGGGAAACGGCGAGCGATCTCCGATGTCACGATGAAACTCTCGGCCGCACCGCCCCCGGAACCGCCCATGCTCTCCGGGATGCCGATCCCGAGCAGGCTCAGCTGGGACAGGCCGCGCCAGAGCTCGACCGGGAAATCGCGTGCTTCGTCGTAGGCCAGCACCCGATCGTCCGGAAGCTCACGGTCGAGGTAATGGCCGACGGCATCGGCCAGGGCGCGCTCCTCGTCGGTGCGGGCGAATTCCGGCAACAGCGGCAGGCCCTCAGACAAATGCGCTGACATCGGCGTCCCCCCAGACCGGTGATCGCTTCTCAACATAGGCGGCATAGCCCTCCGCAGCATCGGGAGCCTCGTGGACGAATCTCTCGAACATCTCGCGTTCCAGCCGCAGACCGTCGTCGAGGCTGAGTTCTCCCGGCGCCGAGACCAGGTGCTTGACCATCGCGATAACCGGCCGGGACCGACCGCGCAGGCCGGCCAACAGTCCCTCGACCGCGTCGTCCAGCCCGGCGCGAGGTGTGGTTGCGAGCGCCAGACCCCACCGGACCATCTCCGGCCCGTCCAACCACAACGGCGTCAGCATCAGGGCCTTCGCCTTCTGGTCACCGAGTTTCCGTGCCGCGCGCTGACTGGATCCGGCGCCCGGAGGCACTCCGAAGTCGATGTGGATGTCACCCACCTTCGCCTCATCGGCAGCCACTACGAGGTCACAGGCGAGGATGAGCTCGAAGCCACCGGCCCGGGCCAGCCCGTTGACGCGAGCTACGACGGGGACTGGCAGGCGCTCCAGCCGACGAAGTGTCGCGTGGAACCCGTCGAGAAAGGGCAGGAACACGCCGTCCGGATCTTCGAAACATCGCCCCAGGAAGGTCAGGTCCATACCCACGCTGAATGCCTTCTCACCGGCACCGGTGATCACCACCGCGCGCAGGGATCGATCTGCCTCGGCAGCGTCCATCATCCGGTTCAGGCCGTCGAGTACGCCCGGATTGAGCGAGTTCATGGTGTCCTCGCCGTCCAGCAGCACCCGCATCACTTGGTCTGCCGTGGACCATCGCACCTCGGTCATGCGCCGACCCCGGGCGCCGCCAGGCCTCGGGCGAACTCAACCACGTGGGCGGCGTACTCGCCCGGCCGGCGAAGATGCGGCTGGCCAGGCAGTCCGGAGAGGACCACCAGCCGGGCGTCCTTGGCCAACTCGAGCGCGCGAGCATCCTTGTCGGCGAGCAGGTCGAATTCGGCATCGAGCAACAGGACCGGTACGTCGAGGGCTGCCAGCGGTTCGGCCGGGTCGTGTCGGAACGCGGCCTGGTAGCCCCAGTCGTAGCGATCCCTGACTCGCAACAGCTCCACGACCGCTGTGTGGAGGAGGTCAGGGGTGAGTTCAGGCCAGATGCGTCGGTACCGCTCGACGGCCCAGTCGAACTCGGCGCCGTCCGTGTCGGCGGGCACAGGAGGTGTCCAGCCGCTGATCTGCTCGGCCCGCTCGACGTCATCGTAGAGCGCCACGCCGCTGAGTACGACGCCTGCGACCCCGCCAGGGAACCGATGGGCGACCTCGATCGCGAGCGAGGCACCGGTGTGTACACCGGCGAAGACAACATCGGCCATGCCGAGCTCGACGGCCGCCTCGGCGAGGACCGCGGCGTACTCGGGGATCTCGTGACCAGGCCCGTCCGGAGGATCCGAGGCTCCGTACCCGGGAGTATCGAAGGCGATCACGCGAGCATGCGGCGCCAGCTCAGTCATCGCTTCGACGAAGACCTGCGACGACAGTGGCGACTCGTGGAAGAGCCCGATCCACGGGCCATCGGTACCGGCAGTCAGCACGTGTATCTGACCCCAGGAAGTATCGACGTACCTCCGTCGAATCGACGAGTTCATCGCCCCGCCCCCACCTTGACGAGCAGGTCGACCTCACCGTCGGCTCTCAGACCTGGCGCCGGCGTATCTGCAGGAACTCGGATCAGCGAACACGGCGACAGGGCGCGACCGTCGACCGACACGGTGCCCGACACCGGAATCCAGAAGCGGACCCGATCGGAGACCGCCGGCGCCGAGGACCATCCCGCGGGGAGCCGGACCAGGACGCTGCGGGCACCCGTGTCCTCGTTGAGACTGAGCAACCTGCTTCGCAGCGACCTGTCGCCCAGGCCCGTGGTCGTGTCGTCATGACGCCGCCAGACCATGTGCCGAGTCTCCATCCGGCGAACGTATCCACGCGGCCCCAACCCGTCATTAGGCGTCGGCCGCGGATTGTGACCCGCCTCCTCGTCCGGACGCACGACACGTGAGACGCGGCCGCTTCCCTCCGAAGGATCCTCGCCCTCCATCATCAGAATCGTCTCGAAGCCTTCAGGTGCCCGCGCCATGTGCACCCAGCCCGGAGGTCGCCAGAAGTAGTCCCCGGCGGTGAAGGCGCCCTCAGCGCTGAGGTCGACCTGACCGTGGAGGAAGTAGGCCTCCTCCACGCTGTCGTGGTACGCCTCGCTGAGGTCCACATATCCGGGCTCAGTGCGAACGTGGTCGATGCGTCGACTGCTGTCGTCGATCCACAACTGCTTCATCCAGTATTTCGAGAGCAACGCCTGTACCCGTTGCGGATCCTCACCCAGGTTGTCGCGGAATGCCGGCTCCATCGTGGCGAAGACTTCTCCTCCGTTGACCCACGGAATCGATTCGTTGTCGACGACGGTGACCTGTTCTGACATGCCCTGATCTCTCCTTCTCGGCCCTCAGACCGTGACAACGTCGGTGTCACCGGGGAAGGCCCGGTAGGCGTGCTTCTCGCGCGGGTCGGCGGACAGCCGGGCGGACAACAGCGTTCGTGTGTATTCGTGCTGCGGCTCGCCGAAGACCTTCGCGGTCGGACCGATCTCCACGAACTCGCCCAGATACATCACCGCGACCCGGTCACTCACCCACTCGACGGTGTGCATGTCGTGCGAAACGAACAGATAGGCGAGACCGAGATCCTGTTGCAGTTCCGCGAGCAGCGCGAGGATCTGCGCTCGGATGGAGAGGTCGAGTGAGGACGTCGGCTCGTCGAGCACGACGAAGCGGGGTCGACTCACAATGGCTCTGGCGATGCCAACGCGCTGCTGCTGACCGCCTGAGAGCTCACCGGGCAGGCGGGATAGCGAACTGACGGGCAATCCGACCCTGTCCATGGCCTCCCGCACGAGCCGACGGGTCGCGGACTTGTCGAGCTCGGAGCGGTGGATCTGGAGCGGCTCGGCGACGATCGACTCGATTGACATGCGAGGGTTGAGAGACTCGTAGGGCTCCTGGAAGACCACCTGCATCTCGGCCCGTTGGGCCCGGAGTTCCTTGCGATCCATCGCCCCGAGATCCTTGCCATCGAAGCTCACCGTTCCAGAGTCGACCTCGAGCAGCCGCAGGACCGCCCTACCGAGCGTCGACTTGCCGGAGCCACTCTCGCCGATGATGGCAAGGGTTTCACCCTCTGCCACTGTGAAGGACACACCACGCAGGGCCTGGACAGGAGCGCCGCCACGCTGCCTCGACGGGAAGGTCTTGTGGACATCGCGGACCTCAACGAGCGACATGGAGCTTCTCCCCTGTCTTCGGCACCGAGCCGATCAGCTTCCGGGTGTACTCGTGCTGTGGCGCGACCATCACGTCCATCACATCTCCGTGCTCAACCACGATGCCGTCGTACATCACGATCACTCGCTGGCAGTACTGCGCGATGACACCGAGATCGTGGGTCACCAGGAGCATCGACCTGCCCTCGCCGACCACTCGCGCCATGAGGTCCATGATCTGGGCCTGCACGGTCGCGTCGAGCCCCGTGGTCGGCTCGTCGGCGATCAGCAACTCCGGTGACAGGGTGGTGGCAAGAGCGATCACCACGCGTTGCGCCATCCCGCCCGACAACTGGTGGGCATAGCCGTCGAGCACCCGCGCCGGGTTGACGATCCCGACGCCTCCGAGCATCGCCAAGGCGATCTCGCGGTTCTCGGCCTTGCTCAGCTTGCGGCCATGAGCCCGGTGCAGTTCGCGGAACTGCCGTTCGATCGAGTAGATGGGGTTGAGCGATCCGAAGGGATTTTGCGCGACGAAGCCGATCCGGTTTCCCCTGATCTCGCGAATCGCGCTCGGTTTCGCGGCCAGCAGGTCGAGACCGCCGAGCGATATGCGGTCGGCGGTCACGCTGCTGGTCGGCCCGAGCAGCCTGAGGATCCCCTTGACGGTGGTCGACTTGCCGCAGCCCGATTCGCCCACGATGCCGACGATCTCGCCTCGATGAACGACGAGGTCCACGCCACGAACCGGGTGCACCTCGCCCTCAGGCGTGTCGATTCGTACGTCGAGGCCCTCGACCTCCAGAACCGGCCCGCCGGGCTGGGCGGAGTGTGCGTCGGCGCTACTCCGGCTTAAAGAGTTGTCGGTCACCGGAAGCTCCTCGACGTCGCATCGCCGATCGCATCGGCCAACAGGTTGAAGGAGATGACACACAAGATCACGGCGATGCCCGGGAAGGTGGTGATCCACCACTCGCCCGAGGCCATGTTCCCCGAACCGTCCCGGATCATCGATCCCCATGACGCAGTGGAAGCATTCACACCTACTCCCAGGAAGGAGAGCGAGGCGATCACCACGATTGCGTTCGCCACGGTGAGCGAGGTCTGTACCAGGATCACCCCCCAGGTGTTCGGCAGGATGTGCCGGAGGGTGATGCGCAGGGGCGAGGCGCCCACCGCGGTCGCGGCTTCGATGAAGCGCGCCTCACGCAATGAGAGGATCTCGCTACGCAGCAGCCGCATGTAGCGGGGCATGTTGATCAGCGCGATCGCCACAACGACCATGTACAGCTTGTTGCCGGACAGCGAGACCAGGGCCAGCGCCAGGATGAGGAGCGGGAAAGCCTGGAAGGCGTCGAGTCCGCGCACCAGACGCTCGCTGCCCTTCCCCTTGGTACTCGCGGCGAGACCAAGGAGCACGCCGACAGCCAGCGACAGCACGGTGCCGAGGAGCGCCAGGGACAGATCCGTCCTCGCGGCGGCGACCACCCTGGAGAACACGTCGGCGCCGGTCGCGTCGGTACCGAACCAGTGAGCCCCTGACGGGGCGGCAAGAGTGTTCGACGAGTCCGTCTCGCCGGGCCCGTAGGGCAGCGGTGCGACCAGGCTAGCTAGTACGAGCACCACGATGAACGCGACGCCGAGGGTGGCCGCCTTGTGGCTGCGGACGAGCCGCATCAGTCGATGCACTCGCGTTGCGTCATGAATCTCCGGCAAGGACTCGGCGGTCAGGGAGAGATGCGGCGTAGTCAGCTCAGGCACGGGAGATCCTCGGGTCGAGCAGCCCGACGACGACGTCGAGCAAGGTGTAGGTGATCAGCGTGATTGACCCGGCGACCAGGACCGTGCCCTGGACGACCGGGATGTCGAGACGCAGGATTCCCTGCAGCGCCCACTGTCCGAAGCCGTCCCAGGCAAAGATCCTCTCGACGATCGCCTCGCCCCCGAAGAGCGTCGCGAAGATCACGCCCGCATAGGTCACGATCGTCGTACGCGACTCCACGAACGCGTAGCGCACCACGGTCCGTTCGGGCAGGCCGAGAGCACGGGCGAACTGCGCCTGCTGGGAGTTCAGCGCCTTTCCAACAGTGCTGCGCGCCGTCTTCGCGAAATAGGCGGCGTACACCAGGCCCAGGGTGAGCACCGGCAGCAGATAGCGACTCATCGCGGACCAGAAGGTCGTCAGGTCACCTGCGATCAGCGCGTCCAGCGGGATCAGGCCGGTCACCTTGGACGGCGCCATATCGGCCAGTCCGAGCTGGCCGGTTGGTGCCGGAGCGATCCGCAGCACGAAGAACAGGAAGTAGATCAGTAGAAGACCGAGCAGGAAGTCCGGCACGGCCTGGAAGATTCCTGTTCCGATGCGAGTCACCCGGTCGGGCCAGCGACCCCGGAAATAGGCGCCGATGACACCGACGAGGATCCCGATCGCTGCAGCGACGAGGATCGACAGCACGATCAGGAGCAGGCTCGGCGGCAGCTTGTCGCGGATCTCCTTTGCCACGGGCTGCTTGGAGTAGTACGACGTCCCGAGGTCGCCATGGGCCAGCCCGCCCATGTAGTCCACATAGCGCTCCAGGATGGGCTTGTCGAGACCGAGGTCGGTCCGGACGGCCGCAACCTGCGCCGGACCGGCCAGGGGTCCGGCGATCGTTTGGGCCGGGTCTCCGGGGGTGACGCTGACCAGCAAGAAGGACAGCGTCACCACCCCGAAGAGCGCGACCACCAGGAAGAGCAGCCGGGAGAGCACCAGCTGAGCGCGTCCCAGGGCTCGCCTGGGCTTGACCGGGGCGGTCACCGGCGCAATTGCACTCGCGGCCACGTTCGTCACTTCCTGCTGAGGTCCTGGAAGGGCCAACCGCCGGTCGGGATCGCGTGGTAGCCCGCGACCGTCTTGGAGATACCCACCAGGTCGGGGAGCTCCACCAGCGAGATCAGCGGGTCGTTCTTGACGAGCATGTCCATCGCGTTCTTGATGAACCCGTCACGCTTCGGGCCGGGTGCACTGACCAGCACCTGCTCCACTGCCTTGTCGAAGGCAGGGTTGTCGTAGCCGGACTTGTTCAACGCGGAGGTCGATCCGAGATACAAGAACAGGTCATAGCCGATTTCCGGAAGAGCCGGGCGCTCGGTGTAGAGATAGGCCTCGTACTTCTGGTCGGAGACGCCGGCCTCGAAGTCGGTGTTGGACGGGACCGCCTGGGTCTGCACATTGATGCCCACAGCCTTCAGATCGCTCTGGATCAGTCGGGCGAGGTTCTCGGCGTACGGGCCCGGCCGCTCGGTGTTATAGGTCAGGGTCATGTTGAACCCGTTGGGGTAGCCGGCCTCTGCGAGCAGGGCCTTGGCACGCTTCGGGTCGTAGGTGCCCATTGACGGCTGACCGGGGTAGAGCGAACTCGCCGCCGGCGTCGTCGCCGGCTTGGCATAGCCCTGGTAGATCGAGTCGACGATGCCCTGTCGGTTGATCGCGTAGTTGAGAGCCTGCCGAACGAGCGGATTCGAAAGCGTCTTGCTCTTCTCCGACACGGTGAAGTTGTGGCGGTTGGTGTCCGGCTGCTGAGAGACGGCAGCGGTGCTGCTGGACTCGATGGTCTTGAGCTGATCGATCGGGGGCTCCGAAATCATGTCCACGTCGCCGGCAAGCAGCAGCTGCACCCGCGAGGAGGCCTCGGGGACCGCCCGGATGATGAGGTTCTTGAAGCCGAGCTTGCCCGTGTAGTTGGGGTTGGCCTTGAATCGCAACTCCGTGCCCGGGTCGATCGACTCCATCTGGTACGGACCGAAGCTGGCCGTGTGCGTGGCCAGCCACTTGCCGGCCCACGGGTCGCCGCTGGTGGCGTGCTTCTTGACCTCCGTGGAGTCCAGGATGCCGATCAACGGGTACGCCAACACCGACAGAGCGAGCGCGGAGGGCGCGGTGAGGTTGTACCGCACGGTGTAGTCGTCGATCTTCTCGATCGGCTTCTTGGGGTCGACGTTCGCGGTCTTGAGCAGGATCGCCGACTGGAGGTCCGCAGGGTTGCTGTACATCCGCTCGAACGAATAGACGACGTCGTCGGCCGTCATCTCGTTGCCGTACGGGCTCTTGACCCCCTTGCGGAGTTTGATCGTGTACGACGTCTGGGCGCTATTGGCCTTCCAGCTCTCGGCCAGCGACGGTACGACGTCCTTGGTTGTGATCAGTTTGTCGTCCGGAACCGAGGTGTCGTACTCGAGGAGGGTTCCCATACTGGCGTCGAGCGCGTACACCCAGGTCAGGCCGGTGAACACATTGGGATCCATCTGGGCCGGCGTAGACGACCAAGCCACCGTCAGGGTGTCTCCCGACTTCGATGCACTGCCATTGCCGTTCCCCCCACAGGCTGCCAAGGATGCGGCTAGTGCGAGCGCCGTGATGGCGATCCCGACGCGCCTGGTGAATCTCGTGGCCATCTTCTTCTCCGTCCTGCGCGCTGTGTGCGTGCGCGGATCCAGCGATATGTCAGACATAAGGTAGAGTGACTCACCTCACCAGCGCAAGAGGTTGCCGAGATCGATCTCAATAACCTCAGCGATCGCCCCGTTTAAGGCGGAAAATCGACGGATCGAGGCATGGGAGCGACCCGGAGTCATTGACATCTCCTGCTCTCATCCGGCACCTTGAACCAGTCAGAGACTAAACCTCAGACAATTTCTCTCGCCGGAGTCGTGGGCAGCAGGTCACGGCTGATCGCACCCAGGAGGCGATGTGTTCGACCGCGGCTTCGATGGCATGGACGTACTCGTCCTGGTCGTACCCGATGCGGAGCCGTTGATCGAGCTGTACGGCGACCTGCTCGGCTTCGACGTCGCCGTCGACGATGCCCCGGACACCACGGCTGCATCACTTCTCGGTGCGCCGGGGAGTGTGTCCCGACTGGTACATCTCTCCCGCGGCCCCCGTGTCGGCGGAGACATCCTGCTCGCCGAGTCGGGCACCGCGACGCAACCGGTCATGGACGCCATTGCACCTCGGAAGCGCGGGGTCTACGCGCTCGACTTCTACCTTCGCGACGCCGCGGCGACCGAGGCGAAGCTTGCCGAGGGCGGGTGGGCCTTCACCTCCCCCGCGGTGCACTACGACCTTCCCGGCACCACGATCCCGGTGCGCGAGCGGATGCTCGTGCAGCACCACAGCGGGCTCCTGCACGCCCTGGTTCAGCACCGGCCAAAGGGGACCCGCTCGATCCTCGGCACTGAGCCGGACGGCTACTCGAGTGAGACGGTCGCGGTCGTCGTACTGACTCCCGACCTTGCCGCCGCCCGGGACTTCGCTTCGGTGACGCTGGGCGGCAATGAGTACCTACACGGCGTCTTCGCCGGCCCGGCGGTCGAAGAGATGCTGGACCTCCTACCCGGCGCGGGTCTGGAAGCCGCGCTCTATCGCGGACCGGGCTCGCGCAACGCCCGCTTGGAGTTCGCCTGCCCGATCGACGAAGGCGGTGCCCCGCTGCCCTTGGAGCCTGAGGGTCAGCGCCGTGTTCTCGCCGGACTCCTCGTCGATCACCTCGACGAACTGGTCGATCGGCTCCTGGCCGGTGATCATGGTGTCGTCGGCGGGACCGGCGAGCTCGAGTGGGCAGGGGCACCACGGCGTGCCGTTCGCTTCGACACCCGCTATGACCTCGGGCTGTTACTGCTGGACGGCGAGACGACGCCGCAGTGACCTCCGTGGCCGATGCTGACGTTGCGCACCGGGGCCGGGTACGCGCAACCCAAGGAACAGCGGCCTTGCTCTTCTGCGCAATGGCCGCGAATTTCACACCCACTCCTTTGTATCCTCGGTACGCCGACGAATGGTTGCTGTCCTCGTCCCAGGTGAGCGTGGTCTTCTCGGCCTATGCCGTGGGTGTCCTCATCGTGCTGATCACCGTCGGCGGACTCTCCGATCGCATCGGCCGACTGCCCACCCTGCGCGCTGCCGCCGCACTGATCCTGCTCTCCCTGGCAGTGCTGGCGACGGCTCCTGCTTACGAGGTGCTCGTCGCCGGCCGAGTTCTGCAAGGCATGGGCACCGGAATCGCGGCGAGCGCCGGGGCTGCGTCCATGCTCGACCTGCATCCGCGCGGAGTCCGGGCCGGATCGTCTCGATTCACACTCGTCATCTCCAGCGGCATCGCGCTCGGCCCGGGACTCGCCGGGGTGGTGGCGAGCGAGCTGCCCCGCCCCCTGGTCACGCCGTACATCGTCATCGGTCTGCCGACCCTGGCCGCGGCCCTCCTGTTGGCGACCGCGTCACTCTCCGAGCCGCGCATGCGCGGCCGTCGGCTACTGCAGCCGACTCGGGTCCCGCGGCCGCTGTGGGCCTCGTACGCGGCGGCCGCCACAGCGGTCACCGCGACCAACGTGGCATTCGGAGCAATGGGCAGCCTTGGCCCACAGGTCGCCGACGCCGTCGGGTGGACCCCATCGGCGGCGGCGGGCGGCCTCGTGTCACTCATGCTGGCACTGGTCGCAGTGACCCAGGTCCTCGGGCGCCGCATCCCGATCACGACCGGCCTGGTCGCGGGATGTGCGATCGGCGCGTGCGGCTGGCTGCTGCTCAGAGCGGCGATCCATCTGAGTGGTGCCTGGCTTGCCATACCCGGTGCCGCGGTCCTGGGGGTCGGAGCCGGTCTCGGGCTGCTCAGCTCCGCGGCGCTCGCGGGCGCCATCGCACCTCTCGACCGTCGTGCCGAGATCCAGGCGGCCTACTTCGCCGCTGCGTTCGTCGCGGTGGCCGGATCCTCGCTCCTGCTCGGCGCCGTCGTCCACCTTGCATCCCTGCAAACCGCCGTCAGCATCGCCGCCGTTGTGGACATCGCCCTTACGTGCGTCGTGACCTTCCTCGTCATCCGCCGCCCACTGTTAGCAGGAGAAGACTGTGCCACTCTCGCTGACTGACGCCCCCCGGACGATCGCCGACGCGCGGCGAGCACTGGACCGCGGAGAGGTCAGCGCTGTCGAGCTGGTCGAGCGCGCTGCTCGGGGTGTCGCCGCACTGGACGACGCGCTCGGCATCTTCGTGACGCCCACGCTCGAAGCGGCGGCCCACGCAGCCGCCGAGTCGGATGCCCGTCGCGCCAGCGGCGCACCTCTCGGTCCGCTCGACGGAATCCCCATCGTTGTCAAGGACATCGTGTTCACCGAAGACGCGCCGACCTCGGGGCAGAGCCTGATCCGTGACCTCACTCCAACGCCGGACGCGTCGGCATGCGCGGACCTTCGTCGCTCTGGTGCTGTCTTCCTCGGCAAGACCACGACCATGGAGTTCGCCCTAGGCTTCACCGATCCCACTTCTCCATTCCCGCTGCCACGCAACCCGTGGGATCGCGCGCGGTGGACCGGAGGCTCCAGTTCCGGCACCGCCTCGGCAGTAGCCACCGGTATCGCCCTCGGTGGTCTCGGTACCGACACCGCCGGATCGATCCGCGAGCCCGCTGCCTGGTGCGGAATCACTGGTCTGAAGCCAACACATGGTCTGGTTTCCCAGACCGGCGTCCTGCCACTGGCCTGGTCCTTCGACCACGTGGGCCCCATGGCACGGACGGCCGAGGACTGTGCACTACTGATGGATGCCCTCACCCTGCGGCGCCCCCCGGCCACAATGATCCCTGCCCCGCCGACCACCCTCGCCGGTCTCAAGGTGGGCATCGCAATGGAACCCCTGGAACGATCACGGCCAGAGGTGCGCGCTCTGGTCGACGCCGCTGTCTCAACCCTCGCCAACGCCGGTGCGAAGACATACGAGGTGCGGTTCCCGCTCTACACCGAGGCAATCGATGTCGTGATGCTCGGCCTGGCCGCCGAAGGCCTCGCCTACCACCACGGCGAGGCACGCGCCCGGTGGGCCGATTACGGCGCAGTGACCCGCGCAGCTCTCCTCACCGGGCTCTTGGTCACCGGCGCCGATGCGGTTCAGCTCCAGCGGGTACGTCGGCACCTTCAGCGCCAGTCGGCTGCGATGTACACCAACCTCGACGTGATCGTGGCGCCCACCGTCGGCGGTATCGCGCCACCCGCCGAGACCCTCGACTTCGACGAAGTTGTGGGCTTGCTGCACACGCAGTACTGGAATGCCACCGGCGAGCCCGCATTGTCGGTGCCAATCGGAACCGTGGAGGGGCTGCCCGTCGGCATGCAGTTCGCCGGCCCGGCGTTTGCCGATGACCGGATCCTTGCTGTCGGTCGGCTTTACCAACAGCTCACGAGCCACCATCTAGCCCACCCCTTCGACGAGACGAGCCCCGCATGAGCACCTGTCACCACCACCGCCGACGCGGCTTCGTGGAGAGCCTGGTGACGCGATCGGGCATTCCTGCCTCAGATGAGGAGATCGACGCGCTCGCAGACGCGATGACGGCCATCGATGCAGCCATCCAGCGCCTCTACGCCATCCCCATGGACCACGAGACGGAGCCGGCAACCGCGCTCGCGCATCCGGATACCTGATCACCCTGACCGACAGATGCCGGCCACCCCGGTTGGAGAGGAAGACATGACTATCGATGCACTCCCCCAGGTCACGGACGACCAGCTGCCTGTGAGCCTCGCCGACCATGTCCGCGGGCTCGACGATGCCGGGGTCGATGCCCGGTTCCATCGCTACATGGCTCATTCCGAGCGTGCAGCGAATCTGTACTGGGCCGAGTTCTACCCTCGGCTCTTCGCGGAGGGAGCACTTCCCCGGCGTACCAAGGAGCTCGTGCGGCTGGTGCTCGCGGGCGTCAGCGGCTGCCACTTCTGTCAGGCCCAGGACGTTGCATCGGCACTGGCCCACGGCATCACGCAGGTGGAGATCGACGCGGTCCTGGCGCTCGACCTGTCGGCATTGCCTGAGGCGGACGCTGTCGCTGCTGACCTCGCCTACCGACTCTCGCCCTTCCACGATGGCGACTCGCTGAGCGACGAGGACTGGGCGCGTTTGCGCGGTCACTTCGATGACGAGCAGGTCGCCGAGCTGCTGATGTGCGCTTCAGTCCTGGCCGGCGTCGGGCGCATGCTCGTCGTCACCGGATTCGTGCCACGCGACTGCCCGGTACCCGAGACACTTGAGTGACGCGGATCCCTATCCGGGCGGCTTCCCCGAGCGGTTCAGTCCACGACCAGCTGCCGGAAACCGCTGCCGTGGAAGACGAGGGGAGGCCGCGACGGGGCCTGCTGCACGGCATGGAGCCGCAGCAGGACGATGGTGTGATCGCCGGCGACGACCTCGTTGTCGATCGTGGTGTCGAAGCTGGCAAGCCCGTCGGCCAGGGTCGCGGCACCGTCCTCGCTGATCACCACGTCGAGGCCGGCGAAGCGCTCGTCCACCGGCCCGGCGAGCTGTCGAGCTGCGGCGCCGTGATGGTCGGCAAGGACGGTGACGCCGAGATGCGATGCGCGGCGCAGGTCGGGCCAGGTCTTGGAGGTGTTCGCGATCGAGAAGGAGACCAGCGGCGGGTCGAGGCTCACGGAGGTGAACGAGCTGGCCGCGAGCCCCGTGACCCGACCCTCCACCTCGGCCGCCACGGCGACCACACCACTCGGGAAGGTCCCGAAGGCCTGACGCAGCCGGACGGGGTCGAGATCCTGATTGGTCGCGAAGATGCCGTGCTCGGGGGAAAGCGGCACCGCACTCATCGAAGCACCTCCGCCGATCGGTTCAGCCGGCTCTCGACGAGAGGACGGGCGCCGGCCAGCCATGGCTCATACGCCGCGGGGTCGTCGTACGCGCTGTCGAGCACGAAGAGTCCGCGTCCCGGCACGGTCGCGCCGATCTCGGTCAGAACGGGGCGCAGTGACAGCTCCGGCGCGAGTGCATGAGCCGGACTAGCACCGAGCATCAGGGGTACGGCGAGTCCGCTCAGGCCGGTGCCACCGGCAAATCGGTCGAGGAAGAGCTTCAGCAGGCCGGTGTAAGTGCCTTTGTACGTCGGACTCGCGACGACCACCAGATCGGCCCGGCCGACCTGCTCGACCAACGCGGCGATCGACGACGAGGACCAGTCCAACAGCTCGGGCCCGAGCCCGGCCAGGTCGATCACGAGATCCGGTTCGGCCCCGCTCAGTGAGCGGGCGACCCGGGTGGCGGCATGGAGGGTGCGGCTGGCCGGCTTCGGGTTGCCGACGACGACGGCGACACTCACGAGGCAGCCTCCCTCGGCGAACCGGCGAACGGTACGACGGGCGCGGCGGCCCGAGGTGGTGCCGGGTGTGTCCAGCGACCGCGGCGGGCGAGTTCGGGGAGTACGCCCTCGCCGAAACGGTAGGCCTCCTCGAGGTGCGGATAGCCGGACAGGACGAACTCCTCGATGCCGAGGGCGGCGTACTCCTCGATCAGGTCGGCGATCTCCTGGTGGCTGCCGACCAGTGCGGTTCCGGCACCCCCGCGGACCAGGCCCACGCCGGCCCACAGGTTGGGGTGGATCTCGAGCCCGTCCTTCGCACCGCCGTTCAGTGCCAGCATCCGGCGCTGCCCCTCGGACTCACTGCGACGCAGGCCGTCCTGGACGCGGCGGATCGTCTCGTCGGAGATGCCCGACACCAGACGGTCGGCCTCGGCCCAAGCCTCCTCCGCGGAGTCGCGAGCGATCGTGTGCAGGCGAATGCCGAAGCGCAGTTCACGCCCGGCGCGGTCGGCGAGTTCCCGCAGCGACCGCACCTTCGCCGCCACCGCCTCCGGCGGCTCACCCCAGGTCAGGTAGACGTCCACGTGGCGTGCGGCCACCTCGAGAGCAGCCGGGGAGGAGCCGCCGAAGTAGATCTGCGGCAGTACGTCGGGCACCTGCGCCAATTGGGCATTCTCGACCCGGTAGTGCTTGCCCCGATGGTTGACCACCTCTCCCGACCAGAGCCGCTTCACGATCTCGAGGAACTCCGCGCAGCGCTCGTAGCGGCCGTCCTTGTCCAGGAAGTCGCCGTACATGCGCTGCTCGTGGCTCTCTCCTCCGGTGACCACGTTGAGCAGCAGACGGCCGCCGGAGAGGTTCTGGAAGGAGCCCGCCATCTGCGCGGCCAGGAAGGGGGCGGTGAGGCCGGGCCGGAAGGCCACCAGGAATTTCAGCCGCTCGGAGAGGCTGCTCAACATCGCGGTGGAGATCCACGCGTCCTCGCACCAGGCGCCCGTCGGCGTGAGCGCACCGACGAAGCCGAGTTGCTCCGCCGAACGCGCGATCTGGCCCAGATAGGGCACGGACGCGGGTCGGCCGCCGGCGGCCTCGACGGCGGTGCCGTGGCCGCCTCCGACGATGTCGCGCCCGTCGCCGCCGTTGGTGGGCAGGAACCAATGGAAAGTCAGATCACTCATGTCTCACAGCTGTCCGTGTCGTGGGGGCAGGGTTCCGTCGACGGCCCAACGGCCGAGGTGCTGGATCTTCCAGGCGACGGGGTCGTGCAGGGTGTGGGTGCGGGCATTGCGCCAGTGCCGGTCGAGGCCTTCGGAGGCCAGTGCGGAACGTGTGCCCGCAACCTCGAAGAGACGGCCGGACGCGTCGAGAGCGGCCTGGGTGGTCGCCGCTCGGGCGGCGGCCACGGCCAAGCTGGCCGCAGCCGCGTTCTCGGTGGTCAGTTCGTCGTCGGCGGCATCGACTCGACGGCCGGCCTCGGCCAGGAGAGCCTCGGCGGCGCGCACGGCGAGCTCGACTTCTCCGAAGGCCTGGACCACGAGCGGATCCTCCGCATGGCGTTCGAGACCGGAGTCGGGGTAGGGCCGGCTCTTGGTGGCGACGAAGGCGGCAGCCTCCGTGAGCGCACCCCGCGCGATCCCCGCGTCGATCGCCGCGTGGAGCAGTTGCGCGTAGGCGCCGTACGTCGAAGGGCCGGTGAAGGTGACCGAGAAGTCGGTGATCAGGTCGTCGGTGACGAGGACATCGGTCAACCGGACGGTCCCACTCGCGGTGGTGCGCTGACCGATGCCGTCCCAGTCATCGATGACCTCGACACCGGGAGCATCGCGTCGTACCCAGGCGACGTGCAGCGGTCCGTCGACTCCCCGGTGTGCCAGCACCGCGAGCCAGTCCGCGAAGTAGGCGCCCGTGCAGTAGGCCTTGGTCCCCTCGAGCCGCCAGGCATCGCCGTC
This sequence comes from Marmoricola sp., assembly GCA_030151765.1. Classification (GTDB taxonomy): domain Bacteria; phylum Actinomycetota; class Actinomycetes; order Propionibacteriales; family Nocardioidaceae; genus Marmoricola. The sequence goes on along the minus strand of JASLCW010000020.1, from coordinate 12,891 downwards.
GCGCACCAGGGTGGTGGTGAAGTCGCGAACGTGCTTCGTGCCCCGCTCGGACTGGGCATTGCCGATGGTCGCGCCGGCAAGCAGCTCGTCGAAGATGCGTGCCTGCTGTGCCTGCGTTCCCTGCAGTCGGAGCTGGTTGGCGTAGACGAAGTGGCTGTGCGGGATCTGGGCGATGTTCGGGTCGGTGCGCGCGAGCAGGCGGATCACCTCTGCCACCGTCGAGGCCGGGAGGCCGGCGCCACCGTGCTCGCGTGGCACCGTGATCGCGAGTAGGCCGCTCGCAGCCAGTCGCCGGACCTCTGTGGTCGGGAGGATGCGCCCTCGATCCCGCGTTGCCGCACCGTGTGCGAACTCCTCCGCGAGGCCGGCCGCGACCTCCACGGCGTCCCGCGAGTCCAGCAGCGGGAGCCGCGCCGGTGCCTCGTGGACCTGTACGGCGGACATGCCGTCACCTCTCCTTCAGATCTTTGTCGACTCGTTCACTAGACAATAAGGGCGAACTCACCCGCTGCGGGACTTTCCGAATGCAGGAAAGGGCGAACCGCCGATCGGCGCTGCCGATCACGCGCGATCCCGCCGCTCCTGGACGTCCCGCCAGGTCTTCCGTACGTCGGCCCCGGGGCTGGTGCCGTCGAGTGCATGGGCGCCGACCAGCCGCGTGCGATAGATGACCGGGTTGTGCGAGGCCAGCGTGCGCGCATTGCGCCAGTGGCGGTCGAGACGGAAGCGGTCGGTCACCGCCGAACTGCCGCCCACCTCGAAGAGCTCGCTGGTCAGCCGCAGCACCAGCTCGATCACCTGCTGCTGCGCGCTGAAGGTGGCGATCTCCGCCTCGTCGTACGACGCCTCCGTGGCCGTCCTGGCGGACTGCTCCGCCGTCAGCCTTTCAACCGCGGCGACCGCCGCGCGCGTGGTGGCTACCGCCGCGAAACTGGCGGAGCGGATCCGCCCGACGACCTCCTGCACCTGGGGATCGTCCTTCGGCTCCGGGTAGGCGGGATTCGCCAGATTGCGGGTGCGCTGCCGCACGAAGGCGACGGCGTCGTCGACAGCGCGGAGTCCGATGCCGGAGAGCGCCGCCAGATGCACCAATTGGTAGAAGGCGAGCAGATGGGTGGCAGGGGGCGTGCCGTTGGCATAGATCTCGACATCGTCGAGCTGGATCTCGACGTCGTCGAAGATCGTCGTACCGCTGCCGGTCAGGCGCTGTCCGAAGCCGTCCCAGTCGTCGATCCGCGCCACACCCGAAGCCGAGGTCGGCACCAGGACGGTGGCGCTGCGCTCGTCGTCGAGGCTGGCCGTCGTCAGGATCCAGTCTGCGAAGAGGCTGCCGGTCGAATAGAACTTGCGTCCCGACAATCGCCACTCCTGCGCATCGGAGGCCCTGCTGATCCTCGTCTCGTTCTCCCAGAAGGAGGCGCTGTTCTGCTCGCTCTGCGCATTGCCGACGAGGACGCCGGAGCCGATCCGGTCGAGCCAGCGGTTGCGGAGCTCCGGATCAGTCAAGGCAAGGCTCGTCTCGACGAACGCGAAATGGCCGCGCAACAGCTGCGGGAGGTTCGAGTCCGCACGGCCCAGCTCGATGAGCTGGTCGAAGAACTGGGACAGGCTCGCGCCCAGTCCGCCGTGCGAGCGCGGCACCCGGATCCGCGTGAAGCCCGATGCGCGCAACTGCTCCACCTCGTCGAAGGGCAGCTGCCGATCGGCCTCGCGTTCGACGGCTCCGGCGGCGATGACCGCGAAGACCGGGGCGAAGCGCTCGGTGAGCTCCGCGTCCGTGATCCCGTCGTACGACGCCGTCACGACGCCTGCTCCAGACGCGGCAGAGCAGTCAACAGCCTTTGCGTATAGGGATCCTGAGGCCGGGCGAAGATGTCGTCGGCGGTTCCGCGCTCGACCACCCGACCGTCCTTCATCACCAGCACCCGATCACTCATGTGGTGGATGACACCGAGGTCGTGGGAGATGAACAGGTAAGTGACGCCCAACTGGTCCTGCAGGTCGGTGAGCAGGTCGAGGACCTGCGCCTGCACGGACACATCGAGTGCCGAGACCGGCTCGTCGCAGACGATCAGCTCCGGTTCGGGCGCGAGTGCCCGCGCGATCGCGACGCGCTGACGCTGCCCACCCGAGAGGCGCAACGGACCGGCGTCGATGTGCTTCTCCCCCAGGCCGACCCGCTCCAACAACTCGATCGCCCGCGTCCTCGATTCGCCCTTGCTGGTCGGCGGATTGGGACCACGTGAGAGCGCATCGACGAGGATTCGGCCAACACTCCAGCGCGGATCGAAGGAGCTCAGCGGATCCTGGTAGACAACACCGACCCGGCTACGCACCGGCCGTCTCTGCGCCGACGTCAGGCTGCTCCACGGCTTGCCGCGCAGGAGGACCTCACCCTGCTCGGAAGCCAACAAGGCAAGGGCGATCCGAGCTGTCGTGGTCTTTCCGGAACCTGACTCCCCGACGATGCCGAGCGTCTCGCCGGCGAAGAGATCGAAGGAGACGTCGTCGACAGCCTTCCGGTCCACGCCGTCCGGACCGCGGAAGAGCTTGGTCAGGTGGCGCGCCTCGAGGAGGGGGCGACCACGGTCGACGCTCCGGCGATGGCGCGGCGCCGACCGCTCGACGGCACCGGCGTCACGGACCAGGCGTGTTCCCCGAGTGTGCTCGGACGGTACGGCGTCGATCAGCGCCATCGTGTACTCGTGCCGCGGCCGGATCAGCACCTGGTGCGTCGGCCCGTACTCGACGATCTCGCCATCTCTCATGACGGCCACGTCGTCGGCCAGCCGCGCCACCACCGACAGGTCATGGCTGATCAGGATGATCGCCGTACCCCTCTCCTTCGAAGCGGCGAGCAGGTCGAGAATCTGCGCCTGCACGGTCACGTCGAGCGCCGTGGTCGGCTCGTCGGCGATCAGCAGCGGCGGGTCGAGCTCGATCTCTGAGGCGATCAGCGCTCGCTGACGAAGTCCGCCGGAGAGCTCATAGGGACGTTGGCGCACACGCACCTCCGGTTCCGGCACGCCCACCGAGCCGAGGACCTCGACCGCCTTGGCGGCCCGCTCCGGGCGAGTCCCCCAACCGTGCAGGCGGAGCGGCTCGGCCACCTCGGCGCCGACGGTCCGGAGCTGGTCCAGCGAGACCAGCGCATCCTGGAGGACGAAGCCGATCTCCTTGCCTCGGATCCGGCGCCAGGCGCGCTCGCCGACCTCGCGGAGATCGGTGTCGGCCAGCTCGAGCCTCCCCGCACTCACTTGGGAACCGGCGCCCGTGAGACCGACGAGCGTGCGGGCCGTGACGCTCTTGCCCGAACCCGACTCCCCCACGATCGCCAGGCAGCGGCCCGGTCGGGCCTCGAAGGAGACGCCCTTGACGACTTCGGTGTCGCCGAAGGAGACGTGCAGGTCCTCCACGGTGAGCAGCGGGGCGACATTGTCGTGCCGGACTGCAACGGTGACCACGTCGGTGGCGGTCTCAGGAGTTGTCGGTGCGGTGTTCTCTGACGTGGTGGTCACGACCTTCATCGCGACGCTCCTTCCAGTCGGTGCTGCAGGGTGCGGCCCAGCGAGGTGATCGCCACAGCGACCACGACGATGAGCAGGCCGGGCAGGATCTCCAACCACCACTGAGTGGTGATGTAGTCGCGGCCGGCATCGAGGAGTGCGCCCCACTCGGGGCTCGGCGGTGCCACACCGAGTCCGAGGAAGGCCAGACTCGAGGCCCAGACGATCGACTGTCCGACGCCTAGGGTCATCACGGCGACCAGCGGTCGCATCGCGTTGGGGAACAGGTGCCTGCGGATCACCGTGCTCCGACGGTGTCCGAGGGCGGATGCCGCCTCGACATAGCCGGACTGCCGGACATTGAGCACCTGTCCACGCACCATCCGTGCATAGCCGGGCGCCGATCCGATGCCGACGGCCACCAGCTCCGTTGCCGCCGACGGGCCGCGGACCGCGATGAGCAGCAGCGCCATCAGCAGCACCGGGAAGGCGAAGGCCACCTCGAGCACACGGGTGATCACCAGGTCGACCCAGCCACCGGAGAGTCCGGCAGCGAAGCCGAGCACGATCGCGATCAGCATCGCCAGCGCGGTGGCGCCGAGACCGATGCCGAGCGACTGGCGGGTGCCGTAGACGACCCGCGTGTAGAGATCGCGGCCGGCGCTGTCGGTGCCGAAGGGATGCGCCCACGACGGCTTGGCCAGCGGATGCAGCAGGTCGACCTCGGTCGGGCTGTGCGAGGTGAGTACGCCGGGCACGAGCGCCGCGACCACGATGAAGGTGACCACGAGCAGGGCGAGCGCCGTACCGGGACGGACGCGGAGCGAGCCGATCCGGTCCAGGAGGGCCGGCCGAGCGGCGGGCAGGGCGAGGGCACTCATGCGCGTGCCCCTAGACGCGGGTCCACCAGCCGGTAGGCAAGATCGACGATCAGGTTCGCCACGACGTACACGGCGGCGACCACGAGCACGATGCCCGACACCGTCGGCACGTCGCGCGTGTTGACGGCGGTGACCAGCACCTGACCGATGCCGGGCCGCCCGAAGATGTTCTCCGCGATGACCGCTCCCGAGAGCAGGGCGCCGAGCGCCCAGCCGGACAGGGTGATCGCCGGGATCACCGAGTGCCGGAGCGCATGCCGCAGCCGTACGGCGGTGTCGCCCATGCCGCGTGTTCGGGCACTGGTGACGAAGGGTTGTTCGAGGACCTTCTCGAACTCGTCACGGGTGACCTGGCCGAGGAAGCCGGCGAGCGGGATCGCCAGTGTCAGCACGGGAAGCACGGTGCCGGCGATGCTGTCGCCGCCGATCACCGGGAAGACCCGCAGCTCCACCGAGAAGACGACCAGGAGCACGACGCCGATCCAGTACGGCGGCAGGCTCGCGGTCACCGCCTCCCAGCCCGAGCCGAGCGCCGAGGCGAAGCGACCCCGTCGAACGGTGAGCAGGGTGACGCTCAACGCGATCGCCCAGGCGACGACGAGGGCCAGCACGGTGAGCACGAGACTCGGCACGATCTCCGAGCCGATCACCTGCGTGACTGGTCGGTACTGCGTGTACGACGTACCGAGGTCGCCGCGGAAGAGCCCGCCGACGTAGTGCAGCCACTGCACGAGCACAGGGTGGTCGAAGCCGAACTTCTCGTTGACCGGCGCCAGCTGTGCCGCCGAGTAGGTCTGCGCGCGACCGGTCTGCAGGTTGAGGATCGTGGTGGCCCGGTCGCCGGGGATCAGCAACTGGGCGAAGAAGGTGACCGAGGCGGCGGCGACGAGCACCAGGATCGCGCTGACGATCCGGCCGAGCACCGCCCGGGCCGTCCGTACGCCTGCGCGCACGGACGACCGCGGACGGACCACGCCGGAGTCGAGGGTGAGGGTGGCCATCGTCAGCTCACTTCACGAAGTACGCATCGGAGAAGACCGGCTCGCCCTGGCTCTTCTCGAGCCAGAAGTCCTTGAGGTTCTTCGCGGTGGCATAGGTGCTGTTCTGCGTGTAGAGCGGCAGCGTCGCGGCATTGTCCGAGACGATCTGCTGCGCCTGCTTGTACAGCTCGCTCGCCTGGGCAGGATCCGTTGCCGTATTGGCCTTCTGGATCACCTGGGAGAGCTCGGCGTTGTTGTAGAAGGACTGGTTGTTGCCGTTGGGGTCCGCCTTCGTCGACGGCCGCCAGACGATCCAGAGGATCGACGGGCTCGGGCTGGTCCAGTAGAAGGGCATCGCGTCGTAGGCGTCGGGACCGGAGTACTTGCCGGCGAAGACCTCGGCCTGGGTGGCCGGGATCAGCTGCACGTCGAAGCCGACCTTCTTCCACTGCTCCTGCAGCACCTGCAACACGGTCGCGCCCTCCGCATTGAAGACAGCGCCTGCCGGGTAGACGAATTTCACGTGCAGCGGCTTGCCGTTCTTGGTGCGATAGCCCGCGCCGTTCTTCGTCGTCCACCCGGCCTGGTCGAGCAGCGCGCCGGCCTTCGCCGGGTCGTACGCGTAGTCCTGTGCGGCCTTGTCGTTGTAGTCCGGCGTCGCCTGGCTGACCGCACCATTGCCCTCGTAGGGAATGACGCCGTGGAAGCCGGCCTCGACGGCGGCCTTGCGGTCGGCGCCGTACAGGAAGGCCTGGCGCACCAGCTTGTCGGCGAAGACACCGTTCACCGTGTTCAGGTACGCCGAGACCGGCTTGCCGGGCGTGACGTAGAGCGTCGTGTCGTAGGCCTGCTTCGCGGCCTGCCAGTCGACCGTCGGCACGTCGTAGATGACATTCGACTGTCCGGTCGTCAGCGACGAGTAGCGCGTCACGCCGTCGGCGACGAACTTCCAGTCGACCTCGTCGACCAGCGCCGGGCCCTGGTGCTTCGCGGTCGCCGGCCACGACGTGTAGTTCGGATTGCGCTTGAGGATGACCTCCTGGCCGTGCTTCCACTCGGCGACCGTGAAGGCGCCGGAGCCGATCGGGTCCTCGCAGTTCTTCTGCACACTGCGGTTCTTCAGGGCTGTCGGCGACTGGATGCCGAAGTAGCCCTGGGTGATCAGCGTCAGGAAGGGCGTGTAGCGCGCGCTGAGGTCGATGCGCACATGCGTGGCGTCGACGGCGGTCGCGGACTTGTAGTACGGTTCCATCGACACCTTCGCGGTGCTGTTGCCGCCCTTGTTCTCCCAGTAGTCGAAGTTGTACGCGACCGCGGCGGCGTCGAGCGGAGTGCCGTCGGTGAACTTCACGCCCGGCTTGAGGGTGAAGGTGTAGCTCTTGCCGTCGGGTGAGATCTTCCACGAGGTGGCCAGCCAGGGCTTCACCTGGCTGTTCTCGTCGAGCGTCACCAGGCCGTCGAGCACCTGGCGCGAGATGTAGGCCTGCTGGATCCAGCCGCCGAAGATGCACGGGGGCTCCTGCTCGTGGGCGTACACGATGGTGCCGCCCTTGACCGGGGTGCCGCTGCCCGAAAGGGAGGCGGTGTCGGAGGCGCCGCAGGCGGCCAGGGTGCTCCCGGCGATCGCGGTTCCGGTGCCGAGGGCGAGGAGTCGGAGATATCGGTTCTTCACGGGTGGTTTCCTTCTGGTGTTGGGGAATCAGGCGCTCAGAGGAGAGCGCCGGTCGGTGGCGGGAAGGTGCGCTCCGCCGCGGTAGCGGGCGGCGGGGTGACGATCGGGCAACCGGTCGCCCTCGCCGGTGATGCGATCGCGCAGCGACTCGCCCTTGTCGTACGACGACCGCAGCCGGCCGCGTTCGCGCAGGACGGGCACGACGAGCTCGATGAAGTCGCGGGCGGTGTCGTAGGAGTGGTACTGCAGGAGGTTGATGCCGTCGATGCCGACCTCGTCGAGCCAGCGCTCGATCTCATCGACGACCTGCTCCGGCGTACCGACGGCAAGGAAGGGCTGGGTGCCGAGGTCCGCATATCCGGCGACGAAGTCGCCGACCGTCTGCTCAGGGTCGAAGATCTTCCAGCGGCCGACTCCGCCGTCGTCGGGCGTGATGTCGGCGAGCTTCGTGTCGGCCGGGTACGCCGTCGGGTCGAAGGGCAGGCTGGCATGCGCCAGGTAGCCGTCCGCGCTGGCCAGCTCCTGGAAGCGGGCGAACTTCTCCCGCGCCTCCGCCTCGGTCGGCGCCACCACGACGCCGGCGACGGTGATGAAGCGGACGTCCTCGGCGCGACGTCCTGCGGCCACGGCGGCCCTGCGAATCCGCGCGATCGTGGTCTGCACCGCCTCCCGGGTCGGCCCGCCGGTGAAGACGACCTCGGCGTGCCTGCCGGCGAAGGCGGATCCGGCCTCGGAGGCCGTCGCTGTGAAGAGCACGGGCGTGCGCTGTCGTGACGGCGAGGGCAGATGCGGCCCCTCGACGCTGAAGTACTCGCCCACATGGTCGATCGGCCGAATCTTCGCCGGATCGGCGAAGACATTCCCGGCCCGGTCGGCGACGATCGCGTCGTCGTCCCACGAGCCCTCCCACAGCTTGTAGAGCACGTCGAGGTATTCCTCGGCGATCTCGAAGCGGTGGTCGTGCTCGACCTCCTCGGTGTGTCCGAAATTGCGTGCCGCATTGGGCAGGTACGACGTGACGATGTTCCAGCCCACGCGGCCCTTGGTGAGGTGGTCGAGCGTGCTCATCCTGCGTGCCCACGAGAACGGCGGCTCGTAGGTCGTCGAGAAGGTGATGCCGAAGCCGAGATGCTTCGTGACCGCCGCCATCGCGGGTACGACGAGCAACGGGTCGTTGTTGGGGATCTGCAGGCCCTCTCTGATCGAGGTGTCGGCCGAACCGCGGAAGACGTCGTACGTGCCGACGACGTCGGCCAGGAAGACCGCGTCGAAGCCGCCGTCCTCGAGCAGGCGGGCTAGCTCGGTCCAGTACTCGATGTCGTTGAAGCGCTCCCGGTTGTTGTCCGGCAACCGCCACAGCCCATGCGTGATGTGGCTGACGCAGTTCATCTCGAAGAGATTGAGGATCAGGCGCTTGGTCATGATCAGGCCTGCACCGGCGCAAAGGCGCCGCGATAGCGGGCGGCCTGGTGGCGTTGCGGCAACCGGTCGCCCTCACCGAAGAGCTTGTGACGCAAGGTGCCCTCGGCGTACTCCTTCTGCGCGAGGCCGCGCTGCTGAAGCACCGGGATGACATGATCGACGAAGGTTTCGTAGCTCGTGGGGATCTCCGCATTGACCAGGTTGACCCCGTCGATACCGGCCGCCTGCCACACCTCGAGCGCGTCGGCGATCTGTTCCGGCGTACCGACGATGCGGTTGTTGGTAGCGGTGTAGTGCGCGACATCGCGAAGTGTGGCCGGTCGGTCCGTCACGAGGTCCTTGATCCAGCCGACGATCGACTGCACACCCTCGGTCTTGAGCTCGCCCACCGGGGTGTCGAGGTCCTCGTGACCGAAGTCGATGCCGACGGCACCGGACATGTGCGAGAGCTGGGCGTCGTAGTCGATCCACTCGTCGAGCTCGGCGGCGATCCGCTTCGCCTCCTCCTCGGTCGAACCGGGAACGACGTACAGGCCCTGGAAGAACTTGATGTCCTCCGGACGCCGGCCGTGCTGGACGGCACGGGCACGGACATCGGCCGTGTCGCGCGCGGCCGAAGCAGGATTGGGCGCCTGCACGAAGACCGCCTCGGCATTCTTCGCCGCGAAGGTCCGGCCGGCCTCGGAGGCACCCGCCTGGAAGAGCAACGGGGTGCGCTGCGGCGACGGCGTCACCAGGTGCGGACCTTCGACCTTGTAGCGCGGGCCCTCGTGGTTGATCCGGTGGACCTTGTCGTAGTCGGCGTGGATGCCGGAGACCGGGTCCTGGATCAGTGCGTCCTCGTCCCACGAGCCCTCCCACAACTTGTACGTGACGTCGACGTACTCGTCGGCCCAGGCATAGCGCTCGTCGTGCGCGGTCAGGCCTTCGTGGCCGAAATTGCGCGAGGCGTTGGGGAGGTAGTTGGTGACGATGTTCCAGGCGATGCGGCCCTTCGTGGCGTGATCGAGGGTGGAGATGCGGCGCGCGAAGTTGAAGGGATGTTCCTGCAGGATCGAGGCCGTGAAGGCGATTCCGAGGTTCTCGGTGGCGTAGGCGATGGCGCTGGCCAGCACCGACGGGTCGTTGCTCGGCACCTGCAGGCCGGCCTCGAAGTACTTCCGCTCGTCGCCGCGGTACGGCGCGTAGAGGCCGACGACATCGGCGAAGAAGATCGCGTCGAACCTGCCGCGTTCAAGCGTCTTGGCCAGGTCGACCCAGTGGTCGAGGTCGTTGAAGTCGGTCTGGCGGGCACTCGGCCGGCGCCAAGTGCCTTGGATGATGTGGCCGGTCGTGTTCATCACGAAGGCGGCGAAGTGCAGGGGCTTCTGGGGCATGACTCTTCTCCAGGTCGGGGGAGGAAACGGGCGTACGGAGGGGTGGCCGGCTCCGGGCCACCAGCGGGCGACGATCGGCCCACGGGCCGGCTCGGCGGGTCAGCGACAGAGGCAGCTGGCGGTACGGCGCAGGTCGACATGGCGCCGGGCGGTCAGATCGTTCGCGTCCATGTCGTCTCCTCTCCTGCGAGCCTGCGTATTTTTGTCTATTGAAATACTAGACTTAAGAAAGAGAAGAAGCACAACTCATCCCATGCAGGCGTCGCCGATCACCCGTTCGTCGTCGCCGATCACCCCACAACGACCAGGAGCCGTCATGCGCATCGAACAACTCGAATACCTGGCTGCGGTCACCAAGCACGGCTCGCTACGCCGGGCGAGCGAACAGCTCCACGTGTCCCAACCCGCAGTGAGCGAGGCCATCAGGAAGCTCGAGCGCGAGCTCGGCGTCACTCTCCTCGAACGCAGTCGCACCGGATCGCGGATCAGCGCCGCGGGTCGCGAACTGCTTCAACCGATCGTCGACGTACTGGAGTCGATCGACCGGTTGCGCGCGGCAGCAGGCGACCACCTGGCCACCCGGCGGGTGGTGCGCATCGGCACCGTCAATGCCGGCACCTCCTCGCTGGCGCTGCCGGCCGTCCGGGCCTTCCAGACCCGCCACCCCGGGTCGAGTGTGGAGATCAGGAATCTGCAACAGGAGGAGATCCAGGTGGGCCTGGCCGAGGGTGCCCTCGACCTCGGTCTGATCAACCTGCTCGACGGCGACGACGTGCCGCCGGACCTGGCTGCCGTCCCCCTCCTCGTCGGGCGCCCCGTCGCGGTCATCCCGGCGGCGCATCCCTTTGCCGACCGGTCCGAGGTGGCCGCCGACGACCTGCGCGCCGAGCGCTTCGTGGCGATGCGGGCGGGCTATCTCATGCACCGCTTCGCGCACCGCCTCTTCGGATCCGAGGTTCCTGCCGAGTGGCACGCCACCGACGGCGCCGAGATGGGCAAGATGATGGTGGCCGAGGGCATCGGCCTGACCATCCTTCCCGACTACAGCGTCTTCGGCGATCCCCTCGAGCGCGCCGGCCTGATCGTGACCCGGCCGATCGCCGACGACACGACCCGGGTCACCCTCACCGTCGTACGGCGTCGCGATCTCAAGATCACCCCCGCGCTGAAGCACTTCCTCACCGAACTGCACCGCGAAGCGGCCGGGGTCACCGCAGCGATCGCGTGATCCCCGCAAGCGTGGGCGGCTACTCGACGACCCGCGGGACCGGGACATTCCATCGCAGCGCGTGCTGGATCCCGACGACCATCGCCCGGTCGTTCTCCGGGTCGTCGGGGTCGAGCCACACGGTCGTCCGCTGGCCCTCGACGAGAATGCCGTGCTGCGGAATCGTCATCCGACGGTGCACGCGGTAGGTCGCGTCGCCGACGACGAACCGGAAGGCCACCGTCGTGATGACATTCGAGGCCTCCTCGAAGTCGTCCGGGTCGAGGCCGGAGTCGAACACGGTGGCCGGCACGGCAGTCCCGCGCACGATCAGGTCCAGCTCGTGGCGATAGCGGCGCCGGCGCCTTCGCACGGCCGCCACACCCAGGAGCATCGCGACGACACCGACCGCGAGGAGACCGCACGCAGCGACGACGTACCAGCCGGTCACCCCGAGCTCACGTGCCGCCACCACGAGGCCGAGAGCACCGGCCGGGAGCAGGGCCGCCCAGGAGAACAGCTGGCCCACGACAAGCGGGTGGCTGTCCGCCATGAACGACCACATGACCAAGCCGATCACAGCCACGACGAGGCCACCGATCGTGATCATGCCGATGCCGTTGCCGGCCACATACGCCGCGGGCGCGTCCCCGTTGCCGTCGATCACCGTGCAGCCGATGCCATACCCGGCCAGCGCTCCGCCGGCCACCATGAAGACCTGTGCGAGCGTGAGCCCGACGGGGTGCGACGGCCGCGGCACGAAGTCGAACGGAGCCGGCTCTGACATTGCCATGGCTTCATTGAACCCGACGGACCGTGCATGATCATCGTGGTGTCGGGAACCCATGGCAGCGGGAAGACCTCCCTGGTCGACGCATTCGCCGCCGCCTATCCCGAGGTCACCGCCCTGCCCGACCCGATCGAGGCGCTCGACGACTATCCGATCGAGCCCGGAGCCGGCACCTTCTTCCAACAGCTCCAGGTCGCGGCGGCGCGCCTGAACGACGCCGCCGGCACGTCAGTGATCGCCGAACGTGGCCCCCTCGACCTCCTCGCCTATCTCGAGGCACTCGACCGGCTCGGGCGCCCCACGGCCTCCCCCGACCACCTGCGCCGGGGCATCGAGCTCTGCTCCGAAGCGATGCAGCATGTGGACCTCGTCGTACTCCTCCCGCTCGACGCCCGCTCCCCCATCACGGTGCCACCCGACGAGGACCCGGAGCTCCGCGAGGTGGGACGGCGGGCGTCGAACGCAGCAAGCAGGACACCACCCTTGAGGACGAAACGATCACGCAGATCATTGGAAGCCAGCCGGGCCAGGAAGCCTTCGAGCAGGTACAGCTGAAGCAGTTCCTGGGTTGAACGGTTCTCCCGTCGAGCACGAGTCTGGAGGTCAAGATAGGCATCTGTTGCAGGGGTGCCGCGTTGCATGGGACTCACAGCAAGATCTCCAAAGCCTGTCGGATCGGGGTCAGCGCACGCGGGAACGAGCGAGCCGTCCTCAACAGCCTCGACGGCTGACCACCCTGCCGCAGCCAGCGCCGCAACGAATCGTTGGCCATGTCGGCGCCGGTCAAGTGACGCAGGCGGTAGGCGTCGATGATGCTCCGCTCGGCCGAGTAAAGACCGAGCGTTCCACCACCATTCAACTCGAGATCCTCACGGCCGATGGCGTAGGTGCCGGGGTCGAAGTGGTGCCAACTGATCGGCGTACTCAACTGCGGTGTCCAAGCACCACGCGGCACCGCGATGTCCATCTCGGCGGGGATGTCGTCGATGAGATCGTGCCTGGCGAGGGCCGACCGCAGGCAGATCGTCGCACGCGAGGTCTTTGCTGCGATTTCGAG
>JASLCW010000467.1 GCA_030151765.1 Marmoricola sp. | reverse complement strand
GCCCGCGGGCGATCCGGAGGGCATTGGCCATGATCGTGAGCGTCGGGTTGAACCCCGGGAAGGTGGGGAAGGTCGACGCGTCGGCGACGTACACGTTGGCGAGATCGTGCATGCGCCCCGAGGGCGCACACACCGAGGCCGACGGATCCGTACCCATGCGAGCGGTACCGGCGAGGTGCATCGTCCCGGTCGCGCCCTTGTTGAGGATCGGGAAGGGCAGGATCACCGCACCCAGCGCACCCGGCGTGAGCAGGTGCATCGCCTCCAGGCGAGCGCCCAGATAGAGCGATCCGGCGATCTCGTGGAGGTGGGGCGAGTACGTGATGCGAGCCGCCGGTACGCCGTGCAGGTCGGTCACCTTGGGATCCAGGTCCACCCGGTTGTCCGCCTGCGGCATGTCCTGCTGAACGAGCTGCGTGCCGACGAGGGCGGTGTGCGTACCCGCCTTCAGGATCTCCTTGAGCGGCAGGCCGTAACCGAGATAGGCCGAGAGCATCTTGGCGACGGTCAACGGGGCGCCACCACCGCCGACCTGGAGGATCCCGCCGACGATGTAGGGCAGGCCGAGTGCCTTGACCTCGGGTCCGGTGAACGGGCCGATCAGCTCGTCGACGGCGTACGTCGAGGACTGCGAACGCAGCGGATGGACGTTGTACGGAAAGATGCTGGCGCCCTGCGTGAAGTTGTGGAACATCATGTTGCGCCCGACCTGATCGGACGAATTCCCCAGTCCACGCGGGTGATTCCCGTCGGCCGAGAGCAGCAGCAGCCGGGCGGTGTTGATCGGGCTGCCGGCGACCACCACGGTCGCGACCGGCAACCGGTGCTCGGTGCCGTCGAGCTCGCGATAGCGGACCGCGACCGCACGCCGGCCGTCGGCGCTGGCCTCGATGCGGTGGACGAAGGCGCGGGGAATCACCCGGACCCGTCCCGTGTGGAGGGCTGGATTGAGGAAGGAGACGAGTGCATCGCCGCGTGCATTGATCGGGCAGCCGTATGCCGGACAGAGTCCGCACGAGTTGCAGGCCGGCCTGCCCTCGCGGGTCTCCGAGTTCACCGCGGCCGGGAAGGGATAGGGCTTCCAGCCGAGCCGCCGGGCGCCTTCCGCCAGCAGCGTGGGCGCCTTGCCGCGTGGCCCGGGTGCCATCGCGAAGCCGTTGCGACGCGGCGCCTGTTGGAGATTGCGCGCCGGCATCGCGGCAAGATCACCCTGGATGCCCAGGCGCTGCTCGACGATCTCGTAGTAGGGCTCGAGGTCGTCGTACCCGATCGGCCAGTCGGCGACCTGGGCGCCGGCGACCGGCCCGTGATCGGAGCGCATCGTGAAATCCTGCTTCCACAGGCGCGGCATCTTCGCGTTGTAGTGCAAGGTGGTGCCGCCGACGGCCGCACCCAGCTGGCCGAAGGCCCCGGTCGCCGTACGGGCGAGACCCTGGCGCGCCTCCGGCTGCGTCCGCGTCGTGTACGGCTCCAGGATCGGGTCGGGGAAGCCGAAGCTGCGGAAGCCCTTGAGCTCGTCGCTGCCGTAGAGCGTCTTCAGCTCCGAGCTCGGCACCTCGCCGAGACCCGGCCGGAGATTGCGGCCGCGCTCGAGGATGGTGACATTCCATCCCTGGTTGGCGAGCTCCCAGGCGACGGTCGAGCCCGCCGCTCCCGAACCGATGATCACGACCTCGCGGCTCATTTCGCACCCTGCTTCCGGGCATCGGCGGCCAGTTGGGCCGCCTGGGCGTGCATCTGCTTCAGGCTCTTGCTCACCGACGAGTTCGCGTCCTTCAAAGGCGTGAGCAGGGCCGCGACACCTTGCTGCACCGAGGAATGGTCGGCACCGGCGGCACCGACGCTCTGCATTCCCTCCGCCGTACCGAGCGCGAGCGCGGGGGCGGCCACCGTGACGGCCGTCGGCGCACTTCCGGCAGCGAGCGTGGTGAGGAGCTCGGAGACGGTGCCGGTCACCGTCCCGAGCAGGGAGCCGACCAGGCCACTGAGCAGATCGCCCAGCGGCAGGGGCACGAGCGGCAGCAGCTCCGGCTTGGGATTGTCGATCTCGTCGCGGGTGAATCCCCGCGGCTGCGTGTCGCCGTCGAAGGCGACCGCCTTCCAGCCGGCGAGATCCTTGTTGCCGCCGTACTCGGGGGCGGCCAGATAGAACTCGAGCGTGTGGGTCACGGCGAGGTCGCGCATCGCCTGTACGTCGGCATCGCCGGTGGTACGCAGCGCGACATCGCGCAGCGGCCCGGGCAGGGCTGCGAAGAGCGGATTGGTCTTGGCGAGCGCGGCCAGGCCGCGGGTGTAGACCTGCTGGAAGCCACCGGCCCCCTCGATCCGCAGTCTCCAGGCGCGTTCCTCGTAGGGGTCGAGCGGGAGGAAGTCCTCGAAGTAGTTCACCGGGGAGCCGCCCCGGTCGGAGTACGGCGCGCCCGCGAAGATCCTGGGCGGGTCGGTCTTGAAGGCGGCCAGGAGTCCGTCGATCGCCGCTGGGCAGCCGGCCTGAACCGCGCCGGGGGCGAGATCCTCCGGCTGACCCGGAACCACCCGGTCGACGACGGCGGAGAGCAGCTTGAGCTGGGCCGCCGAGAGGAAGGTGGGGCTGCCGGGCAGGCCGACCGCGATCGCGCCCCCTCCGGTCGCGAAGACGGCAAGTCCGGCGGCGGTCGCCGCGCCACGCAGGACACCGCGGCGCGAGATGGCCACGTCGGCGGGGTTCATGCGACCTCCCCGTGCAGGTTCTTCGCCGTTCGGCTCGTGGGTACGTCGGCCGCGACGGGGTAGGTCCCGAGCACACGATCGGAGGTCCCGCTCGTGGTGATCGAGAACCAGTAGTGCTCGTTCTTGTAGTGATGCAGCCGGTGATTGCGCCAGATCGCCTTGTAGGCGCGGCTCTTCGGCTTGTAGTCGCTGTGGATCAGGTAGTGCGTCCACTCGTAGAGCCCGAGCGCGACCGCCTCGGTGAGCATGTAGGAGAGGATCCCGCCGAGTGAGGCACCGAGGAGCCACCCGATGCCGAGCGGGAGCGCCGCCCCGGGAACGAGGATGACCCAGATCAGCGCCCGCCAGGGCACGAACACCAGGGGGACATCGCGCGGATCTGCATGGTGCCGGCGGTGATCGCGGGCCAGCAGGGTGTCGACGTACACGCCGGCGACCTTGCGCGGTCGCCAATGCAGGATGAAGACGTGGATCGTCCACTCGATGAAGGGGAAGACCGCGACGAAGGCGAGCGGCGCCCACACGTCGCCGAGCGCCCAGTCACCCACGACGAGCCGACCGGTCAGTGCGGCGGCGACGAAGGCACTGATCATCCAGGGCGAGGGATAGCGCCAGAAGGCACGCCAGGTGGCGCCCAGGGTGACCGTCGGGCGTCGGGAGAGTTCGCGCTCCGCGACGGCCAGGCGTTCCTGGGCCAGGTGCTCGACGTGATCGCTCACGACCGGTCCTCCTTCTGCAGCGTGTCGATGGTCGAGGTCAGCGACTCGGTCGCCGCCGAGAGCAACTCGGTGGCACGGCGATGCGCCGCGGCGCCGTCGCCCGAGGCAACCGCATCGGCCAGCTGCCGATAGGCCTCGATCTGCTCGACCTCGGCCGACATCAGCGCGGCGAGCGCGTCGATCAGCGGCAGGTACGCGGCGCGCATGCTGTTGAACATCAGCCGGAAGGCGATCGAGTCGGCGCCATCGACGAGCACCTGCCAGTACTCGAGAGCGGCGTACTGGCGGGCCACCGGGTCGGCATCGGCCTCCAGCTTCGCCACGGCCTGGCCCAGCGGCTCGGCGAGCTTCGTGCCGGAGCGCTCCGCGGCGAGCTGGGCGATCCGCGGGCCGACGTACGCACGCGCCTCGAGGATGCTGCGCGCGACGGCGAGGTCGAGGCCGCCGCCCGAGAGCAGCAGTCGCGGGAGCAGATCGAGGCCGCCGTGGCGACGGAAGTCGCGCACGGTGGTCGTGTCGCCCTGCCGTACGTCGACGTAGCCGGCGTGGGCCAGCCGCTGCAGCGCCTCGCGCACGGCCGGCCGGGAGACACCGAGCACCTCGGCGAGGCGGCGTTCACTGGGCAGTCGCTCGCCGGCGGCGAGCTCGCCCTCCATCAGTTCACCGAGGAGTTGGTCGTAGACCTCGTCGGGCACGGAGAGACGCGTGACTGGTTGCAGCGGCATGCCCGGAAGGTAGGCCCCTGAATGGCCGCTGGTCAAGTGGTCTGACCAGTGTGTGGATGGATCAGAAACCCAGCTTGTGCGCGGACTCCCCGCGCACGACCTTGCCCTTCTCCTGGGCGGTCTTCTTCAGCTCCGCCTGGAAGTCGATCATCTTCTGCCGGATCGTCTCGTCGGCGGCACCGAGGATGCGCGCGGCCAACAGACCGGCATTGCGGGCATTGCCGACCGCGACGGTCGCGACCGGTACTCCGGCCGGCATCTGCACGATCGAGAGCAGCGAGTCCATGCCGTCGAGGTACTTCAGGGGCACCGGTACGCCGATCACCGGCAGCGGCGTCACCGCGGCGAGCATGCCGGGCAGGTGGGCCGCTCCCCCGGCCCCGGCGATGATCACCTGCAGGCCACGATCGGCGGCCTGCTTTCCGTAGTCGATCATCTCCTCGGGCATCCGGTGCGCCGAGACGACATCGGCCTCGGAGAGGATGCCGAACTCCGCGAGCGCCTCGGCGGCGGCCTTCATCACCGGCCAGTCCGAGTCGGATCCCATCACGATCCCGACGCGTGCCTGCTCAACCATCACTCACTCGCTCTCGTCACCAAGCTCCCCGGAGAACCACGCGGCCGCGTGCCGGGCTCTCTCCAGAGTGTCGTCCAGATCGTCGCCCCACGCATTGATGTGGCCGACCTTTCGCCCAGGGCGCAATTCCTTGCCGTAGAGGTGCACCCGCAGGTGCGGATCGCGGGCGAAGGCGT